>JAAZJE010000125.1 GCA_012800515.1 Clostridiaceae bacterium | reverse complement strand
TACTGTTCGGCCTGCAGATAGATTCGCAAGGACTCGTGCACTACCGGTTCATCATCGCAGATGAGGATGAGGCTGCCCTTATTCATCTTTTCACTTCCTTTCGGTTTGATCCATTTCCGATCAAAAACAAGTATACTATATCAGAAAAGTTGGGGGTTGAACGAAGTTCGCTATGCGGCCACTGATAAAATACGAGGATAATCATCTTATAGTCGCAGTTAAGCCCGCCGGCATGCTGAGTCAGGCGGACGGGAGCGGTCAGCCGGATATATTGACCTGGATAAAGGCCTGGCTAAAGGAGAAATATATGAAGCCGGGCGATGTCTGGCTGGCGCCGGTGCACCGTCTGGATCGACCGGTGGCGGGATTGATGGTTTTGGCCAAGACATCTAAGGCGGCCTCCCGGCTTTCCGACCAGATGCGTCGCGGGGCGGTCGGCAAGCGCTATTTCGCGGTGATTCGCGGTGCTCTTCCGGCCGAGACGGGTCGGCTCACGGATTTGCTGGCCAAAGATAAACGCACGAACATGTCGCGTGTTGTCGAAGCGGCGGAGGCGGAGCGTCACGCCGCCAAGGAGGCTCGTCTGCGCTATCGGCAGTTGCAAACGATTACCGAGCATTCGGACGGGACACAACTGAGCCTGTTGGGCGTGGAACTGGATACGGGACGCAGTCACCAGATCAGAGTGCAGCTCGCGGCGCGCGGCTGTCCGATTTGGGGCGACAGGCGCTACGGGCAGGACTGTTACGGCAGTCCGGCTCTGATTTCCTGCGGCCTTTCCTTTCGTCACCCCGTTCGGCCCGAAACTATGTATTTCAGCCTTGAACTGCCGCCTTCGCGACCCTTCAGTGCTTTTAAGCCGCAGTTGGCGGAACTTTTGTTTGCGGATTACCCGCCGGCCGAGCATCATCGCTCGGACTGGATATATACTTTGACGGACGGAGAATTGTCATGAAAAAACTGCTCTTGGTAGACGGCCACAGTATTGCCTATCGCGCCTATTTTGCTCTGAGTGCGGGCGGGGCGGAGTTGACCGCTCCGGACGGACGCCCGACCGGGGCGATTCTGGGCTTTCTGAATATGGTGGTGAAGTATATAAACATGATTGAACCGACGCATATCAGCGTGGCTTTTGACCGCTCCGAACCGACTTCGCGGCATGAGATTTTCCCGGAATATAAGGCAACCCGCCGTCCGACGCCGGATGAGCTGAGGATTCAGATCGATATGCTGCGTGATCTCCTGCCGGCGATGGGGATCGACTGCCGCGAATTGCCCGGCTATGAGGCCGACGATATTATCGGAACTTTCGTGGAGGAGAGCGCGGATGTTATCGATCATGTGTACATTCTGAGCGGCGATAAGGACGATTATCAGCTGATTTCTCCGCGAGTGACGCAAATCTATCCCGGGCGCGGCAATACGGAGCGCATGATGGATCCCGAGGCGGTTTTCGAGGAGCTCGGCGTGCGGCCGGAGCAGATGGTCGACTATATGGCGATCACCGGCGACCCGTCGGACAATATCTCCGGGGTTAAAGGAATCGGCGCCAAAGGAGCGGCGGCTCTCATCAATGAGTTCGGCAGTCTGGAGAAGGTTTATGAAAATGTGGCGACGATTACGGGCGCCAGGCAAAAGTATCTGACCGAGGGGAGGGAGGATGCCTTTCTCTCGCAACGTCTCGCCACGATTCAACGCGATGTACCGCTGGAGATCGACTGGAAGGATATCGAACTCCCGGACTTTAATCAGACCCGTGCCTATATTGAGCTGACCGGGCTCGGATTCAGTTCTCTGCCGCGTCGACTTAATTTGACCCCGCCGGATGCCGCCGACGGAGCCGGAGACAGAGATGCTTCGTCAGCGGCAACGGAATTGGAAGCGGTGCAGGAGAAAAAAGATATCGTTTGGTCGAAACTTGCGGGAATTCTCGCTAAACGGCTGTCCGAGTCGAATCCGCCGACATTCCTACCGGTTGAATTGCTGGAGCGTGGTTTGCGCCTCTACCTGCCCTTAGGTGAGCGGCAATATGAAGCCTATACGGTGACGGAGGATGATTTGCCGACGCTTCTCCGGCTTTGTCAAAGTAATTCGCTGAAGTTGACGGCCTGGCAGTTCAAGGAATTTTGGCGACGAACCGGCCTTTCCCCGAAAGACACTTATTTTGATTTGGAGACGGCGGCCTATTTCTGCTACGAAATCAACGGTACGGAATTATTGCCGACTATTTTGGCGCTGGGCAAGAAAATCCGTTCGGAAAGCGAAGCGGAAGATACCGAGTTGGGACAGTTGCTCTACTTGGCAGAGCGACAGATGAATTTGGATCCTGAACTGAATTTGTATCCCTGTCTGTTACAGGCTCTGGCCGAGCACTTGGCCGGAGTTCTCGCCGAACGCGATCGGCAGGGAATAGTTGCCAATGGGGATATGCCGCTGGTGGCTCTGCTTGCCCGGATGGAAAGAGTCGGTTGCCGCATCGATCGCGAGGCTCTGACCAATCTTTCCGCCGAGTACAGCGCAATTGCTGCTGCAAGCGAGCAAAGAGTGTTTGAACTGGCAGGCTCGGAGTTCAATCTCAACTCTTCTCAACAACTGGCCAAGGTACTCTACGAAGATTTAGGATTGCCGACGGGGCGCCGCCTGCCGAGCGGGGCGTATTCCACCGATGCCGACGAATTACGGCGACTGGGGAAACTTCACCGGATTATTGCTCCGCTGACGGAGTATCGCAAATACAGCAAATTAGTTTCCACCTTTTTGGACGGTTTTATTAAGCTGATTGACCCGGAGACCGAACGCATACATACAACATATCATCATAACCTCACTACAACCGGACGTCTCAGTAGCACGGCACCGAATTTGCAGAACATACCGGTACGAAATGATGAGGGGCGAGAGATTCGCCGCGCCTTTATTGCCGAACCGGGCAATGTCCTGCTCGATGCCGACTACTCGCAGATTGAGTTGCGTTTACTGGCGCATTTTTCCCAAGATGAAGAATTGTTACGGGCTTTCCGGAGCAATGAAGATGTGCACCGCCTGACTGCCTCCGGTCTGTTCGGAGTGGCGCCGGATTTCGTGACCAAGGAGATGCGCGCCGTCGGTAAGACCGTGAATTTCAGTATTGTTTACGGTATCAGCGACTTCGGATTGTCGGGGAATTTGGATGTTCCGATTACCGAGGCGCGGGAATATCTGCGCAATTACAATCGGCGCTATCCGCGGGTCAAACCTTATATGGAAAGCGTGGTTCGGGCGGCGCATAAGAACGGATATGTCGAGACGCTCTTCGGTCGGCGGCGCACGATCCCCGAGTTGGCGGCTAAGAACCGGAATGTACGGATGTTCGGCGAACGGGCGGCGATGAACGCTCCGATTCAGGGAACGGCGGCGGATATTATCCGCTTGGCGATGGTGCGGGCGCAGGCGGCTTTCGACGCGGCCGGGCTCGAGGCACAGATTATTCTCCAGGTACACGATGAGTTGCTTGTCGAAGTGAAGGCAGAGCAGGCGGCACAGGCGGCCGGGCTCCTGACGAAGGCGATGACGGGCGTGGTTTCACTGTCCGTGCCGCTGGTGGCGGAAGTTTATCAGGGGTTGAATTGGCTCGAAGCCGTGGAAGTTGTGGAGTAAAATACGGGTGGAGGAGTGCTGGCATGTTTGTTGTAGGTATTACCGGCGGAATCGGTAGCGGCAAAACCACCGTGGCGAATTTTTTCCGGCAGGCCGGCCTGACGGTTATCGATGCCGATGAGTTATCCCGCGAATGTACCGCACCTAAAGGTCGGGCGATTGAGCCGATTCGCGAGAACTTCGGTCCCGAGTACATAACGAAAGAGGGCGGTCTGGATCGGGCAAAAATGGCCCGACTGGTCTTTACCGAACGTAACCGCCTGGATGAGCTGACTCTGATTCTTCATGCCATGGTGGTTGAGGAGACGCAAGCGCGCATCAAGGCGCTGGAACGAAAAAAGGCGCAGGCGGTTGTTTTGGATGTTCCGATTCCGATCAAGGAAGGTTTTTTGGATATTTGCGACTATATAATCGTCGTTCAGGCCGAACCGGAGCGGCGTCGGGAGCTTCTGCTCGAACGCGGGATGACGCCCGCCGATATAGAGCGGCGCATGGCGGTGCAAATGCCGCCGGAAGAGTACGCGCGTCTGGGCGATATTGTGGTTGACAATAACGGCGATCCGGAGGAGCTCCGTGAAAAAATCGCCGCGATAATGAGCGAGCAGTTGGCGGCGCGGGGAATTATCTATCAGCCGATAAATTAAAGCGCAATTTATACGTTGAAGCGGATGTGGAGGACGTCGCCGTCCTTGACGATATAATCGCGCCCTTCGATGCGCATCATTCCTTTTTCGCGGGCCATGGCGTAGGAGCCGGCCGCGACCAGATCATCGTACTTTATGACTTCGGCGCGGATGAAACCGCGTTCCATATCGCTGTGGATTTTGCCGGCCGCTGTTTGCACCGGGGTGCCATTGCGGATTGTCCAGGCGCGAACTTCGGTCGGTCCGCCGGTGAGGAAGGAAATCAGGCCCAGGAGTTTATATCCGGCGGTGATGATTCGGTTCAGTCCGGATTCTTTCAGACCGAGTTCGGCGATGAATTCGTGGCGCTCTTCCTCCGGTAGCAGGGCTATCTCGGCCTCGATCGCGGCACTGACGACGACAACTTCGGCGCCGGTCCCGGCGGCCAATTCCCGCAGAGCACGGACATGGGGATTGCTGTCGGGATCGGCGACCTCATCTTCGTTGACGTTGGCGGCGTAGAGAACGGGCTTGGCGGTCAGCAGTGAAAGATGCGCGAAGGACTTCGGATCTTCCCGGAGCGGCGGGAAGGAGCGTGCCGGTTGGCCGCCGTTCAGGTGCTCGACCAGCTCGCGCCACAATTCCAATTGCGCACGCAGCTCGGGATCGCCGCTCTTGGCCGCTTTGGCCAGGCGGTCGACGGCGCGTTCAACATGCTCGAGGTCGGCGAGGGTCAACTCGAGATTAACGACCTCGGCGTCGCGGCGGCTGTCCGGCTCTTCGTAAACATTGATAATATTAGGATCGTCGAAGCACCGCACCAGGTGCAGTATGGCGTCGACTTCGCGTATGTGTCCCAGAAATTGGTTGCCCAGGCCTTCACCGTGGCTGGCGCCGGCTACCAGTCCGGCGATGTCGGAAATTTCCAGGCTGGCCGGTGTGACTTTTTTCGGCTTAAAAATCTTTGCCATACCTTCCAGGCGCGGGTCGGGCACCGCTACGACGCCCACATTGGGCTCGATAGTGCAAAAAGGATAATTGGCGCTCTCCGCATGGGCATGTGTGATGGCGTTAAATAAAGTGCTTTTTCCGACATTCGGCAAACCGACGATTCCCAGTTTCATACAGTCTCTTCATAAACCTCTTTTCTCAAAGCCGGCAGTCCACATATATGTGCGGAGCGGCGGCGACGGGTCGTCCCGCGGTTCCGGCAATCGACATGATAGCACAAGGCCGCTTTTCAGGACAGAAATTGTCGTTAAAAACAGAAAAAATCCGCGGAGAAAATGTGAAACGATGAGGGAGCTGACAGGGAGGTTGGATTATGCAGGGAAGATACGCCTATATTCACACGGCACTCATCATGGGTGTTGTCGCCGTTCCGACCCGGATCGAGATTACGCTGTTGCCGGGTTTGCCTTACTTTGAGGTAGCGGGTCTTTCGAGTCGCGAAAGCAGAGAAAGTCGCTTGCGGGTTGAGGCGGCGTTGCAGAATTCGGGCTATAAGATGCCGCCGGGACGCATTTCGTTGAACATAGTCGCGGAGGGTCATACCGAGATTTCCGGGCAGGCGCTGGATTTGCCGATCGCTCTGCTGTGTCTGATGATTAGCAAACAGATGATTCTCCGACCGCAGATTGCCGCCTTCGGCAGGCTCGGCTTGGACGGCAGGGTGCATGCGGTTCGCGGCGGTTATGCGCGGGTTAGGGCGAATTACGGCGATGATCCCTGTCATCTGGTCTGTCCGGTTCAGGAGGATTATTTGCCGGCCTTGACGGATATACACCGCAACGGAGCGCTCTGGGCGGTCGAGACTCTGCGGGATGCGGTTTTGGCGATCAGCACGGAGGGACGGCAGGGAGCGGTGACGAATGTCGTCGAGCGGTTGAAAGAATTAAGTGTCGAGGAGAACGGAGGAGGTACGTCCTACCGCTCGGAGAATATGGACGGACTTATCACGGTGCGGGGACAGGCGGAGGCTTGGAGCGGTTTGCGGCTGGCCTTGGCCGGTGAGCATCATATGTTGATGTTGGGGCCGCCGGGTTGCGGTAAGAGTAGCATGGCGAGCTGGGCGGAAATGCTTCTGCCCGAGTTGAATGAGAGCGAACGACGGGAGTGTTGGCAGATTCTCAGCCTGACCGAAAAGGGAAGCAATGTCGCTTATTCGGAATTGACGCGCCCCTTTCGGACGCCGCATACCGGGATTACGCTCACGGCCCTGACGGGCGGTGGAATCTATCCGGAACCGGGGGAGGTAACCATGGCGCATCACGGGGTTCTTTTTATGGATGAATTACCCCGTTTTTCGCCGGTCGTGTTGACCGCCCTGCATCAGCCGCTCGACCGCGGCGAAATCTGCGTTACCCGTCTGAAGCAGCGAATTAATTTTCCGGCGCGTTTTATGCTTTTGGCGACGGCGAACCCCTGTCCCTGTGGGTATTTTCTGGATCGGACGCAGCGCTGTACCTGTAGCCCGGGTGCTTTACAGCGCTATTTGAGCCGCTTTCCGCGCCCGTTGCTGGATCGCACCGACATAGTGGTTTATATGCCGGATGTGCGCGAGGCCGATCTGCACGACAGCTTTGTGAACGAAGGCAAAAGCGCGTTAAATGCCAGAGAGTCGGCAGAAAGTTCGCGGCAACAAATCACCGCCTGCCGCGAGCGGCAGTATCGGCGTTGCGCAAGGCTCGGTCTGCCGCCGATGTTGAATTCGGCCGTGCCGCCGGATCTTTTTGCCGACAGTTTTGCGATCACCAAAGCGGCCGAGGGATATATAAAGGCTGTTCTGGAACGCTACCACCTCTCGGCGCGCGGGCTACACCGGCTGATTCGCGTAGCCAGAACACAGGCAGATATGGAGTGCGAAGACGATCTCCTGCCGGAACATGTCGATATAGCGAGGATATTCTGTCGCGGTTTTGCCGAGCAACTCTACGGCAGGAGGGAGGAGTCGTGAATGAGTTCGGTCACATTGCTGATCCCATGGCCAATGCGGAACATCGCTATGTACTGGCGCTTTGGCTCGGGGATTTGCAGCGCCGTCTGGGGCTGTCGACCCGGAATTTATGCTTTTGGCTGAGTCGTAGCGACCATACCGCCATTCAGAGCGGGGATTGGATCTCTGCTTTGTTGGCTGGTTTGGCCGCCTGCCCGGAGTCGGTCGAGGAGGAATTGACGTTACCGGCTTTCGAAGCGATAGCCGAGTCGACAATGGAACGCATCAGGCATTATCTGCTGTCGGTGGCGAGTCGGAAACAATATGAGCAATTACGCCGTCGACCGCGTCATTGGCAGGGGCGGGAAATATCGGCGGTCTTTGTTGGGGAGGCGGCCTATCCGCAATATCTGCTTTGGTTGAATAATGCGCCGGCGCTTTTGTATGTTCAGGGGGAGCGCTGGCGTTGCGCCCTGGAACAAAACTATCTGATTACCGTGGTCGGTTCGCGCCGGCCAACGGTGTACGGGAAGGAACAGACGTGGCTGCTTTGCCGGGATTTGGCAAAGTACGGCGCCACGATAATCAGCGGCCTGGCATTGGGAATCGATGCGATCGCACATCGGACGGCCCTGGAGTTCGGGACGCCGACGGTGGCGATTTTGCCTTGCGGACTTTTGCATAATTATCCGGAACGACATAACCGCCTGAGAACGGATATCATCGTCGGCGGAGCGGTGATCAGCGAATTGGCTCCGGATCAGGGAGTGCACAAGCGGCAATTTGCCTCGCGTAACCGTCTGCTCAGCGGGATGGGGCAGGCGACCTTAGTAGTGGAGGCCGGTGAGGATAGCGGCTCCCTGATCACGGCCAATCACGCCGGGATACAGGGGCGTAGCGTTTTTGCGGTGCCGGGCAATGTGACTTCGGATGTCAGCCGCGGCTGCAACCGTCTGATTCAGGACGGGGCGTCGATTTGTCTGGCGGCGGAGGATGTATTGGCCGAGCTCAGTCCGAACGGGAAACGGTTGCGATCGGAGAATTTGAGCCTGATTACCGCCGAGCAGCGCCGGCGGCGCATCTCACAAAGATTGAAGGAGGGAGCTAAGAGGGTGAAAGAAGCGAAAATGATGCCTTTGGAGCAGTTGTCCCGGGAAGTTGCGGGAGAACGGTCGTCGGGAGAGTCTCAGGCGGCGGAACAGACAGCTTTGCCGGAAAGAAGCACTTTGGCGGAACAGTCGGCTTTGGCAAAAGAAATATTGCGTCAACTCTCGGCGCAGGCTCTGACGGCGGAGGAAATCGGCAGTGCGCTTGACCTTGACTTCATAGACGTGATAAAAGAACTGAGCCGGCTGGAATTGGCCGGTTTGCTCAGTTTTGAGCGCGGGCGCTATACTTGTACCGCCGGCTCTCTCGCTGATAAATGGACTTGACTACAGACGGAAAATCGGCGAATGTATGGTATTGAAATGAGGAATGATGAGCTTGAGTAAGAAGACTTTGGTTATAGTTGAGTCGCCGGCCAAGGCGCGCACGATCGGACGCTATCTGGGATCCGATTACGATTTGGCCGCTTCCGTGGGGCATATTCGCGATCTGCCGGCCTCCACCGTGGGAATTGACGTGAATAACGGATACAGACCGCAGTACGTGACGATGCTGGGTAAGGAGAAGGTGGCGCGCGAATTGATTCGAAAGAGCGAGAATGCCGAACGCGTTCTGATCGCCACCGACCCGGATCGTGAGGGAGAAGCCATTGCCTGGCACATCGCTACGTTGCTGAAGATCAATCCCGAGGACAATGTCCGGGTGACGTTCAACGAGATTACGAAAAAGTCGGTGACGGCGGCGGTTGAGCAGCCGCAGCAAATTGATATGAATCTGGTCAACGCTCAGCAGGCGCGTCGGGTACTGGACCGCCTGGTCGGCTATGAGTTGAGTCCGTTGCTGTGGAAGAAGGTTAAGCGCGGTCTGTCCGCCGGTCGCGTGCAGTCTGTGGCGGTGCGCATGGTTGTTGAGCGCGAAGAGGAAATCGAGAACTTTGTACCGGAGGAATACTGGCTCCTCGATTTGACGTTGAGTAATGCGCGGGTTCCGGAGCTGATTGTACGTTATCAGGGAGAGTTGCAGGCGAATGACCGGCTGAAACGAGTTCGACTGGCCAACAAGGAGGAGACCGATGCGGTAATCGCTCGGGTGAAGGATTCGGATCTGACTGTCAACGATGTGCGCAGTTCAACGCGTAACCGTCGTCCCTGGGCGCCCTTTACGACCAGCACGTTGCAACAGGTAGCCTCACGAATGCTCGGATTTTCGGCTTCGCGTACTATGCGTGTGGCACAACAGCTTTACGAAGGGGTCAATGTCGCCGGTCAGGGATCTACTTCGCTGGTTACTTATATCCGTACCGATTCGCGCCGCATTGCCGCGGAGGCGCTCAATTCCGTGCGCGAAGTGATACAGAAGACCTTCGGCGCCGAATATTTACCGCCCAAACCGAATTTTTTCGCCAACCGCAAATCGGTTCAGGATGCTCACGAATGTATACGTCCGACCCATTTCGATCTGAATCCGGAGACGCTGAGCAAAGACCTCAATCGCGATCAATATCGCCTCTATAAATTGATTTGGAATCGTTTTATGGCCTGCCAGATGGCTCCGGCCAAAATCAACAGCGTAACGATCGATGTCGAATGTGATCGCGCCCTGTTCCGGGCTCAGGGCGAGAACATCGCTTTCCCGGGATTTTTGATAGTTTTCGGTAAGGACGCGGAGATTGCCGATGAGGGAGCTTCAAAAGCCGACAAAGTAGCAGAGTCTGCCGCTACGGCCGACGAAGCCGGTGGTTCGACTGTCGACAGCGGTTCCGACGCTAAGGACGAGGACGATGATAGGACCGGCAGCCCCCTGGCGCAGACTCATTTGCCGGAGGTGGCCGTCGGCGATAAGTTCCGCTGTATTAAGATAAGTCCGGAGCAGAAATTCACGCGTCCGCCCGCCCGCTATACGGAAGCCTCGTTGATCAAGGCGATGGAGGATGACGGGATCGGCCGTCCTTCCACTTATGCGCCGACGATTACGACGATTAAAGATCGCAATTACGTTGAAAATGAAGGGAAGAATCTTATACCAACGAAGCTGGGACGGGTCGTGACCGATTTACTGCGCGACTCTTTCGATTCGTTTATTCAAGTGCCTTTTACGGCCAGAATGGAAGAAGAATTGGATATCGTCGAAGAAGGCAAACGCGCCTGGAACGACGTGGTCGATGAGTTCTATCGTCCCTTTCATTCCATGGTCGAGAAGGCCGGCAAGACCCTGGAGCGGGTCGAAATGCCGGTTAAAAAGATCGGGCGCGCCTGTCCGGAATGCGGTGCCGATTTGGTTCTGCGCGACGGACGTTACGGCGAGTTCATCGCCTGTAGCGCCTATCCGAAATGCCGCTACAGCGAGAATGTACCGGAGAATATTCCGGCTCACTGCCCGCTCTGCGGTTCCGGACTGGAGTCCCGCCGTAGCAAGCGCGGCTATAAATTCTACGTCTGCGATAAAAAGGGCAAGGATCCCGAATGTCCGTTCATCAGCTGGGACTTACCGATCAACGGTAAATTCTGCGACACCTGCGGCAGTTACATGGTGAGTAAACGCTATCGCCGCCGCACTTATCCCGCCTGTTCCAACCAAGATTGTCCGACCAACAATCGCAAAAAGAAAAGCAACAAAACATCAGGCAAAAGTGAGGATACTACCGAAGAATAATGGGAGCATCGCTGACAGTTATCGGCGCCGGCCTGGCCGGTTGTGAGGCCGCTCTACAGGCGGCCAATCTAGGCGTCAGGGTAGATGTGTATGACCTCAAGCCGCAGACGATGACCCCGGCACACAGCAATCCAAATTACGCCGAGCTGGTCTGTAGCAATTCTCTGCGCGGTGCCGGCCGCGAAAGTGCGGTCGGTCTGCTCAAGGATGAATTACGCCGACTGGGCTCATACCTGATGGATGTAGCTGATCGGACTGCGGTTCCGGCGGGCGGTGCTTTGGCTGTTGACCGGGAATTGTTTGCTGCCGAGGTGACGGCGGCACTGCGACGGCACTCGCGGATTACCTGCCACAGCCAACGCATATGTAGCCTGGATGAGATCGGCGGACCGCGAATAGTCGCGACCGGACCCCTGACCGGCGAGGAATTGTACGCCGATTTGCAGCAACGCCTGGGACAAGGGAGTCTGTATTATTTCGATGCGGTGGCACCCCTCGTTGCGGCGGATTCGCTGGATATGGACGAGCTGTATTTTGCCTCGCGCTATGGTAAGGGTGGCGGAAAGGATTATCTGAACGCCTATCTGTCGCGCGAGGAATACTACGACTTTGTTCGCATGTTGACCGAGGGCGAACGGGTGATTCGTCGCGACTTTGAACCCGGAGAAATATTCGAGGGCTGTGTGCCGATAGAGGAGATTGCCCGCCGCGGGCCGGAGAGTTTACGCTACGGGCCGCTGAAGCCGACCGGACTGCGCGATCCACGCACCGGCCGCCGTCCTTTCGCCTGCGTCCAATTGCGTCGAGATGATCGTCAGGCCGAGACATATAATCTGGTCGGTTTTCAAACTAATTTGACCTTTACGGCACAGAGAGAAATTTTCGGCAAAATTCCCGGTTTACGAAGGGCGAAGTTCATCCGTTATGGTGTGATGCATCGCAATACTTATATCGACAGCGCCCGTATTCTCAACGCAGCTTTGCAGTGGAAGGACAATCCGGAGATTTTCTTTGCCGGACAGATTGCCGGTCTGGAGGGCTATGTCGAGGCGATAGCGGGAGGTCTGCTGGCGGGAGTCAACGCGGCGGCAATGATAAGCGGTGAGCGGATGATGACGCCGTCGCCGAGGTCGATTCTGGGCGGATTGGTTCGGGCCATCACGACCCCGGTTACGGATCCTCAGCCGGTGCAGAGTAATTGGGGACTCCAGATCCCGTTTCGAACTGCGCGTCAGGATCCCAGACGCGATCTTTCTCGGACGGAATCGGCGGAAGAGATCACGCCGTGGCGGGAAATGTTGCAGTCGCGCCGACGTCGGGTCTTGCTTGCGACGCATTAGTGTGTTAAGTTTACCCGCACAGGTAACAGACCTTAAGGAGTAGAATGACTATGGCTAGACTGTTCGGCTACAATTATGCCAAAGAGGGTCCGGGGGTCGATCCCAACGAGCCGCCGAAGGGGCCGATCGCAACATTTTTTATTGTGTTGGGGCGAAAATTCTGGAAGATCATCACTGTCAACCTAATGTATATCATCGGGAACCTGCCGATGCTGGTTATTTCTTTTTTCGCCACCGGATTTTTATTTATAGGTTGGCTTTTTCCCAATTTCACGCCGGAATTGATTAGGCAGGTGCTGAGCTTTTCCGAGGGCTCCGTGCAAGGCATGAATTCGGAGGAATTGGAACAGGCGATGGCGACGCTCTTTTTGTACCTAAACGTGGTGATTAGCTTTACGCTGACGGGTATGGGTTGGATTGTGGTCGGACCTTCACAGGCCGGCTTGACATATATCATGCGCAATTACGCTCGTGAGGAGCACGCCTTTTTATGGATGGACTTCCGCGATACTTTCAAGGAAAATTGGAAGCAGTCGACGGTTCATTCTTTGCTCTCCCTGCTTATGGTCTTTCTTATCATGTTCTCCGCCTACTTTTACCGTTTCCACATGCCGGGGGGAACTTTTTCCTTTATACTCCAGGGAATGTTGCTGGTTGTGGCTCTGATTGCCACATCCATGCAACTGTATGCCTATCAGATGATGATTACTATAGATCTGCCCATGAAAGGCGTCTGGAAGAACAGTCTTCTCTTCTCGGTTTTCCGTCTGCCGTTTAACTTGATTATCGTCATTCTTGAGCTGGTTATTTTGGCCGTCATACCTATGTTATTGTTGATCTATCTGCAACCCGGTCCACTGATTGTCTTTTTCTATTACCTGTTCTTCGCTTTCGGCGTCAATCTTCTCATGGTCAATACTTTCACGAACCGTCAGATAATGCGCTTCATTATCACGCCGATGAAAGAGCGGGAGGCGGAAGAAGCGGCGGCTCTGCTCGAAGAGGATTATGACGATGAATACGACGACGAGTATGAGCAAGATGATGAGTACGAGGACGACGAATACGAGGATGAGGAGTATGAGGGAGAAGCGGCAGGGGAGTCTTCCGAATCCGACTCCGCCCGTTACGAGCCGGGCAATCGTCCGATCCCGGCGCACTAGCCGATACCCCGCCCGTGCAAAGACCGGGCATTCAAAAACGGCTAGGCTTGCCCGTTTAGAATCGAGCGCAAAAGCGGCTCTATGTGCCTGGCCATGCGGTAGAATCCCAGATCATTCGGATGACAGCGATCGACCGTGCAGCTGTCACGACCGCGTTTGCCGAACAGCGTTTGGCCGTCGACAAACCAGACCCTACGGTCACCCGCCCGCACTGCGTTGAGATAAGTTTTGCGGATAACTCGGCGGCGTTGCTTATTCAGCTCAATACCGAATTCAAAATCCGGCTTTGTCATGATAATGACGGGTAGGTCCGGTTGTGCTTCGCGTACCCGTTTGAAGAAAGGCTCGTGACGTTCGCGCAGGGCATCGACTGATTCCATATTGTGATCGAGATCCATAACGAAACAAGCTATGTCTTGGGCGGCGATCAAATCGGCCATAGCGAGCTCTCCTTTGGCGGAACCCGAGAAGCCGAGGTTTATCTGAGGAATATCTAACCAACGGGTTACCATAGCAGTATAGGTGTTGCCGGGATGGCTGGCGCACCCGCCTTGAGTAATAGAGGAACCATAAAAAAGAATAGGTTTCTGATATGTGTACGGAGCCGGCGGAATTATTGTCGAGCCCCGTGCAACACCGACAGCCAATGCCTCTAAATCATTGTAAATAGGTAGATAGAGCTGCCATTCGCGCATTGCGCGGCCGTTGATCAGAACTGCCGGAGGAAGATCCGACTCGACGGGCTGTATTCTGGCAGTATGAACAACCTCCGGAGCCGGTTCAGGGTGTGAAACACCCATAAAGCGGCGATCGGTACCGGATCCGACATAAACGGCAATTCCGCGACTCCCGGTCAGCGCAAAATGCGAAAAATGAACGAGGTTTCCCAGACGGACGGAAAGTGCAATGGTAGGCGAGTCGGTCCGGAAACGTACGGTCACACCGGCAGGGTTACCTAACAAACCTTGAGCTCCTTCATTGACGCCCTGTGCGGCCAGCAACGCGACTCGAGCGTGATCGAGACGACGATATCCGTCGCGCGGTCCCGGTACTTGTCCGGTCATCTCAAGCGGTGCCTGATCGGCCGACAGGTATAGGTCATTTTCACCGCCCGGCGGCATTGGTAAATGCTTATCTATTTCAGATAATGGTTTAAACATAGGCGCCTCCGTTTCGTTTTACAAGCCTTATATACAGGTCAGAGATTCATGCATACCAGCCGTTTGAGCTTTTATTCAGTTGAACAGGTTATCCATCGTGTAAAAGCCGGGCGTTTTGGTTACCAGCCAACGGGCTGCTTTAATCGCTCCGTGGGCGAAGATGTCGCGCGACTCGGCACGATGCGACAGAGTTATAACCTCATGTTCGCCAGCGAAAATGACCGCGTGCTCACCGGGAACCGTTCCGCCGCGCAGAGAATGGATGCCGATCTCGGGAACGGGGCGGACACCGCGGCGCTCATGGCGATCGTAAACGAGTTCGAGCGTGTTCGTATCGGTACTCTCGTCCTCGGCTGTAGCTCGGGAGGCGCCTTCCCGCAGTGCATCCGCCAACATGTAGGCAGTACCGGAAGGTGCGTCCAATTTATTGCGATGATGTATCTCGACAATCTCCGGGTCAAAGCCGGGATAGAGAACGGCGGCGGCGCGTCGTACCAATGATAAGAGTAAATTGATGCCCAGGGACATATTTCCGGATTGGAGAATCGGCGTATTGCGCGCCGCTTCCCTGAGCCTGGCTATAGCCGCGGCGTCGTGTCCGGTCGTGGCGATCACCGCCGGCCGACGGGTGCGTTCGGTTAGGTCTATGATGCCGGAGAGAGCGGAGGGATGGGAAAAGTCGATTAGGACGTCGTAAGCGCAGTCGCAGGTCACCGCCGCGGAAAAGATCGGGTAAGCGGCGAGAGGATTCGTTGCATCTGTCGCCAGGGGATCGATCCCGCCGGCCAGTTCGAGATCCGGTGTCGCTTCAATCAGCTTTTTCAGTTCGGTTCCCATGCGGCCGAAAATGCCGGCCAATAATATACGCAACATAGAGTTCCTCCGTCTCAGATGATGCCGTATTCGTGCAACATATAGGCCAATTTCGATTTATTGGTCGGACTTAGTTCGCTCAGCGGCAGGCGGCAGGGACCGACATCATATCCCATCAGTCTCAGCGCTGTTTTGACCGGGATCGGATTGACCTCGCAGAAGAGAATGTCGATCAGGTGAATCAGGTCGATTTGCTCCTGTTGTGCTTGCTCGTAATTGCCGTCGAACCAATTGTGAACCATATTGGCGATGCGTCCGGGGATGATATTGGCGGCGACCGATATGACGCCCTTGCCGCCGAGCGACATCAGCGGAATGACCAAGGCATCCTCGCCGGAGTAAATATCGTATGCACCGTCGCACAGGGCCTGTGTCTTGGCGACCTGATGGATGTTACATTCTTTGATGCCGACGATGTTCTCATGCTCGGCCAGGGCCAGGTAGGTCTCCGGATTGATATTCAGGTTGGTACGCGAAGGCACATTGTAGAGAATGATCGGAATATCAACGTTCTCGGCGGTTGCTCCGAAATGCTGAACCAGGCCGTCCTGGGTCGCTTTATTGTAGTAGGGCGTCACGCACAGCAGGGCGTCGGCTCCGGCCGCCTCGGCCATTTTAGCTAGGTTGATTGCGTGCGCCGTGTCGTTGCTTCCTGTACCGGCGATAACCGGAACGCGCCCGGCGACTATATCGCAACATTCGCGGATGACGTCGACATGTTCCGCGTCCGGCATGGTGGAGGCCTCGCCGGTAGTGCCGGTGATGATTATCGCGTCGGTTCCGGAATCGATTTGCCATTCACACAACTGAGCCAGAACTTCGTAATTCGGTCCTTCCTCGGTAAACGGAGTCACAATGGCTACCCCCGCTCCGGTAAAAATAGGTCTGCGCATTTTTTGAACCCTCACTTCCGATATCGTTTGAGAAAGAATAATAACACCGATTGCGGTGTCATTCAACCGGTTTTGCACATTTTCGGGCTGCGGAGGCTGTTATAATAGCGCGTATGCAAACGAAAGATTTTTACTACGATTTGCCGCCGGAACAGATCGCTCAGGTACCTTTGCCGCAACGGGATCAGTCGCGCCTGCTGTATTTGAGCCCGGATCGCCGTGTCTATGCCGATTGCCGCTTTTGGGATTTGCCGCGCTTCCTGTGTCCCGGCGACTGCCTGGTTATGAACGATACCCGGGTCTTGCCGGCACGTCTCTTGGGTCACAAGACGGATACTGGAATAGCCGTCGAATGCCTGCTCTTGGAACGTCGCGATCTGCGCCGCTGGGTGTGTCTCGTCAGGCCGGGCCGGCGCCTGCGTCCCGGAGCACAAATTATTTTTGCGCCGGGGAAATTGACCGGTGTTATTGTCGACATATTGTCGGAAGGGCATCGCCTGATCGAATTCGCTTATGAAGGTGTGTTCGAGACGCTTTTGGCCGAAGTCGGGCACGTGCCTTTGCCGCCGTATATCCACACCGAATTGTCCGACGAAGAACGCTATCAGACGGTTTACGCTTCCGTGGACGGTTCGGCCGCCGCGCCGACCGCCGGTCTGCATTTCACGCCGCGGCTTCTCGACGAAATCCGCGCCGCCGGCATAGATATCGTCAACCTGACCCTGCATGTCGGTACGGGCACCTTTCGACCCGTGAGCACGGACAGCATAGAAGAGCATACCATGCACAGCGAATATTTTTCTCTGTCGGCCGCGGCGGCGGAGAGAATCAATGCGGCTAGGGCGCGCGGCAGACGCGTGATTGCCTGCGGTACGACCAGCGCCCGAGTGCTGGAAAGCGTTTGCGACGCCGACGGACGCGTCCGGGCGGAGGAGGGGCGAACGGATATCTTTATTTATCCTAGATACGAAATCCGCGCCTTTGATGCGCTGATCACGAATTTCCATCTACCGCAGTCTACTTTGTTGATGCTGGTTGCCGCTCTGGCCGGGCGGCAGACGATTCTGGCGGCTTATCGGCATGCCGTGGCGAGCGGCTATCGCTTTTTTTCCTTCGGCGACGCCATGTTCATTGAGCGGGCCCGCGACCCGGCGGCTCTGAGCTATAATGACCCGGCGGAGTTACGGCCTTTGGCAACATTGCCCGACCTGCCGCGGACACCTCGAGAGGGAAACGATGAATAAAGAAAAGTGGTTTAAATTCGAACTTCTGCACACCTGCAAACAGTCCGGCGCCAGACTGGGGATTTTACATACGCCGCATGGGAGTATCCAAACCCCGGCCTTTATGCCGGTGGGAACGCAGGCGGCGGTGAAGATGCTCGCGCCGGAGGAGACCATGGCGATCGGCGCCGAGGTGATTCTCGCCAATACCTACCACCTATGGATGCGACCCGGTGAGGATATCGTTCGCGAAGCCGGCGGTTTGCATAAGTTCATGAACTGGCCGCGGACGATTCTCACGGACAGTGGCGGGTTCCAGGTCTTCAGCCTCAGCGATTTGCGCCATATTACCGAGGAGGGGGTGAATTTCCGCGCTCACACGGACGGATCGCGCCATCTCCTGACCCCGGAGAAATCGATGCAGATCCAGGCTGATTTGGGGGCCGATATTATCATGGCTTTCGATGAATGCGCGCCTTATCCGGCGGAGCGGGATTACATAGTTCGTTCGGCGGCCCGAACCACGCGTTGGCTGGAGCGTTGCATTAAGACACAGACAGCTTCGGGAAAAGCGGAACAGGCACTGTTCGGAATCGTTCAGGGCGGTATGTACGCCGACCTGCGACGGCAAAGCGCCCGGGAAATTACCTCCTTTGATCTGCCCGGATACGGGATCGGGGGACTCAGTGTGGGCGAGCCGTTTCCGCTGATGTTGGAGATGCTGGAAGCAGTGATGCCGCTGCTGCCGAGCGGTAAGCCGCGTTATCTGATGGGGGTGGGGACTTCCGATTATATCCTGGAGGCGGTGGCGCGCGGTGTCGATATGTTCGATTGCGTCGATCCGACGCGGATCGCCCGGAACGGCACCGTCCTGACCCGGCACGGTCGTCTGATCGTCCGCGACGCGATTTATGCCCGCGACTACAATCCGATCGATGCGGAGTGTACCTGCTACGCCTGTCAAAATTATTCCCGCGCGTATGTCCGGCATTTAATCAAGGCGCGCGAGGCCTTCGGCTTGCGTCTGACGAGTATCCACAATCTGCACTTTTTGGCGCAACTGATGCGGGAGGTACGGGCGGCGATCGCGGCCGACAGCTTTACGAGCTTTAAGGACGAATTTCTGGCTGATTGGAGCCCGGGTACAGTTAAAGCGCAAATATGAGTAGACATATGTGAGAAGAGACGCTAATCTGGATAGCGGAAGATAATAAAGTCAGCCGAAACGGAGCTGAGAGAAGAGGAACAGGGAGGATCTCTAATGGGTAAGGAATTTGCGGGTAATGGTGTGTATGGGCAGGAAACGGCTCGCAGTCTGCATTTTTTCAATATCGGCAGTGATTTGATGCCGATCCCGTTTGTGGAAATTTTACTGCGATTAAAGTCCGCCGCCGCGCGGGTCAATGCCGAGCTCGGGATTATTCCCGCCGACATAGGTCAGGCGATTCGGACGGCCTGCGAGCAGTTGCTGGCGGAATCCGTGAGCGATCCGGAAGAATTTCGGGCATCATTCCCCCTGAGGATTTGGCAGACCGGCAGTGGAACGCAGACTCATATGAATGTGAACGAGGTCATAGCGATTCGCGCTTCCAAGAACAGCGGTCTGTCGGTGCATCCCAACGATCATGTCAATGCCGGTCAGAGCAGTAACGACGTGATTCCGACGGCGATGGATATTACGCTGGCCTGCGGCGGTCGCGACCTGCTTCTTCCCGCGCTGGATGAATTGATCAATGAACTGGCCGCTTTGGAGGAGCGTTGCGGTGAATTTATCAAAGTGGGGCGCACTCATCTGCAGGACGCCACCCCGGTTACGGTCGGTCAGGAGGCCTCGGCCTGGCGTCAGGGTCTGGTCGGTTCGCGGGCGGCGCTGGCGGACGGGCTCAAAGATCTGCTCAGTCCCGCTCTCGGCGGCACGGCTGTCGGCAGCGGTCTCAACACCCACCCGAAATTCGCCGAGAAAGTATTGGCGCTTCTGGGCAGCGAGCTGGACTTGCCATTGGTGGAAAACCCGAACAAATTCCATGCTCTTTCCGGGCGCGAAGGGGTAACGCGGTATCACGGTGTGATCACGGCACTGGCGACCGGCCTGCAGAAGATGGCCAATGACATCCGTCTGCTCGCCTCCGGTCCGCGTTGCGGCATCGGCGAGTACATTATTCCCGCCAATGAGAAGGGAAGTTCGATTATGCCCGGCAAGGTGAATCCGACCCAGTGTGAGGCAATGGTCATGGTAACGACGCAGGTTATGGCCAATAATTTGGCGGTGGGGATGGGCTCCGCCGGCGGGCAGCTCCAGCTTAATGCGATGGCACCTTTAATTCTTCACAATATCTGGCACAGTACCGTGATTCTCTCCGATGCGATGCGCAGCTTCGCCAGATACTGCGTAGCGGGTATGACGGTCAGCGAGAAGAAACTCGCCGAAAACCTGGAGCGTTCTCTGATGAACGTGACGGCGCTGACGCCGCATATCGGTTATGACAAAGCCGCCAAAGTTGTGTCCGTGGCAGCCGCCGGGGATACGTCGCTGATAGAAGCGGTGCTGAAATTGGGTTATATGAGCGAAGCTGATGCTCGCGCGGCACTTGATCCCAGCCATATGCTCCGTCCCGACCGCGAGTAGGCGTCATAGTTTGCCGCTGAGTAGCGCCGCGATAATCTGCAGAAGCAGAATGTGAGCGGGATAGTAAAAATAAAACAGATAGCGAAGGAGGGGGCGCGGCTTGGGTTCTTTAGCCGAAAGCGGGAACAGAGCTACGGCCCCGACGGCCGCGAATTGCAGGAGTGCGGAAGAAAAGTCCTGTTTCTTGATCAGCCAATCGACCAGCAGTGCGAGCAGACAGAAAGCTAAATACAGACAGCTCAGATTGCGGTAGTAGGCCGCGCGCAGTCCGGACCGATTGAGCGGATCGTCGCCGCCGGCAAAGCGTCGGTAGAGTCCGAAGAGCAGAGCCATGGCTAGTCCGTAGAGCCCGTACATCAAATCCGCGACGACGGTTACGACAACGCAGATGATGAGCATCAGGATACCAATGATTAGGCCGAGCCGAGCCGGCATTTCGAAGCGGTTGAAGTTGACGCGCACGGTTTGATCGACGGGAAGCTTGAGATTCTCGGCGTAAGGAGCGGACATTTGCATCGTCAGCATCATGCTGCGTCCGGAGTCGATGGCCAAATTGAGAGCGCACAGTGCGACCAGGTAGACCGCCAGACTGAACAATATATTCGCGCCGGGCAGGGGATTTCCCAGGAAGCGGTTGAGCATGATGTCCGCGGCCTGTGTGAGCAGACCGACGCCGACGAGCCTGAGAAAATAGAGGATAAGGTTGCCGGTGCGCTCATAGCCCAAGGCCAGGAGCCAGACAAACATCGGGAAAGACAGGCGGCCGATTAAGCGCAGGATGAGCACGACGGTGTCAGGCAGAAGGCCGGTCGCACCCAGATAGTGCCCAATATGGTCGAGTGTCATTATCAGTATGGCCAGAAGTTTGAACATCGGACGGAGCTTTTAATGCCCTCCTTCCCTTTCCTTGGTTATCTAGTATAATATTTCAGAGCGCTATTTGCACCCCGACCTCGCCATGTTGTATTATTTCTCGGTAATCGTTGCGGAGTTAGGGGCTGTCAGCGATAAAAACAGAAAGATGAATCGCACCCGACGCGGTTTGCGATTACTTAGGTGTAGAAATGAAGTTTGGAACAGAAGTAGGAATCGATTTGGGCACGGCTTCGGTTTTGATTTACGTGCGCGGTAAGGGAATCGTTCTGTGTGAGCCCTCGGTGGTCGCGATTAACGCCCGAACCGGACGGGTTTTGGCGGTCGGCGAGAGCGCCAGCGTGATGCTGGGACGCACACCCGGTATCGTCGAGGCAATTCGCCCTTTGCGCGACGGTGTTATTTCCGATTTCAAGGTAACCGAGGTAATGTTGCGGACGTTCATCGGCCGGGTCTCCAGGGGCTTCCTACGCTCGTGGTTCAAGCCGACGATCGTGGTTTGCGTACCGAGCGTAATTACTCCCGTAGAGCAGAAAGCGGTAGAAGATGCCTGCCGTAACGCCGGTGCCCGTGATGTCTTCCTGATTCGCGAGCCGATTGCGGCGGCGATCGGTGCGGGCATTGACATTACCAAGGCCTGCGGCAGCATGGTAGTCGACATCGGCGGTGGCACTACCGACATCGCGGTCATATCGCTGTGCGAGCCGGTCGTGGATTACTCGCTGAAATTGGCCGGAGACCGTTTTGACGAGGCAATCATCAAACACGTCCGGCGCAATCACAATATTTTGATCGGTGAGCGTACGGCCGAGGATCTGAAGATTCACCTCGGTTGCGCTTATCCCAGAGATGAAGAGATCACCATGGAGGTCCGCGGACGCAATCTCATTACCGGATTGCCGGCTACCGCACTCGTCTCATCCACGGAGATGCTGGAAGCACTGGAGGAGCCGGTGGGCCAGATCTTTGAGGCGGTGCATTCGGTTCTGGAGCGCACTCCGCCGGAACTGATGGCTGATATCAGCGAACGCGGTGTTGTTCTTACCGGCGGCGGTTCATTGCTGTACGGCCTGGATCTCATGCTTTCCGCCCGTATCGGTATTGATGTGATCGTTGCGGACGATCCCATTTCCTGTGTTGCGATCGGTACCGGACGCGCACTCAGCATGATGGATAAGTTCGCTGCTTTGAGTGCCGAATAATTGAAGTGAATAGCCGGGCCGGCCGTTCGGTCAAGCCCGGCACATTGTTAACTTGACATCTCCCAGCCAACCGTATAAAATTGAACTGATTATGATGCGTACCGTCGCATATCTCAATCGGAACTACATTCCGGCACATTTATGACTGCTCTGCGAGAATAGTTCCGCATTTTACCGAGGAAAACAGAAAATAAGAGGAGCTTATTATGCCTGAAAAAACTCAAAACCCCTTGCCGGAAAAGAACCCTCCAAAGAAAACTCGTCGTGGACGACCGAGTAAAACGTCGGAAGATACAACCTTTGCCGCGCAGATAGTTACGGATCCGGAGAACATCGAGGATGTCGCAACCGTCGGAGCTGTACCCGAAGATCCCTATATCGAGGCAATGGAATTAGGTCTGCCTTTCATTCCGACGAACAATGACGAAAAAGGAAAGGAGGCAGGTGTCACACCGACAACAGAGGAAGCTCCCTTGGTACGGGAAGTCGCTTCGGTCAAAGAAAATGAATTGGATGAGCCGCCGATTATTCCGGATGAGATCCAGAACGGCAGCGCATCCCGAACGGTTCGCTCGCGCTATGCCAGTCGTCGTCCGCAACGTCGCCGGGTAACCACGACCTTAGGCGGATCCGGACGTCCGGTCACAACACAGGTTCGTCGGATTGATTCGACTCGGAAAGTTAGAGAAGAAGATCCTGCCGCCGAGAAAGCGCCTCCGATTCAGGTCGAGCAGGATCCGCCGGCCTCTATCAAAGATCAACCGCCGCTCCGGGTAAGGGAAAGGGTCGAATCGCCGCCGGAAGACGACGAAGGAATGCCACGTTATGCGCCGGAAATTCCCGTGGGAGGAAGACAGGAGCGTTATCCCGGAGAAGACGGGGAGGATAGGGAGAAGATAGAGGCTCCCGGTGATGATATCGTCGTTCAGGGTCCCCTGGATATTATGGCCGACGGTTACGGCTTCCTGCGCACGGAAAATTATTCCCAGAGCATTAATGACATATATCTGGCCCCGGCCTTTATCAAGCGCTATCGTTTGCGACAGGGCGACTATATAACCGGTCTTGTCCGGCCGCAGGAGGACGCGGATCGTTATAAGGCGTTGCATTCTCTGACACATATCAACGGCATCGAGCCCGACAAAGTCGGCCGCCGCCCGCAATTCGATCGCCTGACCCCAATCCATCCGAATGAGCGCTATAAATTAGAAACGCGCCGCAATGAACTCTCAACGAGAATTATTGATCTGGTTTCCCCGATCGGTAAAGGACAGCGCGGGATGATTGTGTCGCCGCCCAAGGCCGGTAAAACCACCATCCTGCAAAAAATCGCCAATGCGATTTCGATCAATGATCCCGACGCGCATCTTATAGTTCTTCTGGTTGATGAACGCCCCGAAGAAGTTACCGATATGCAGCGCTCGATTGACGGTGAGGTTGTCTATTCAACTTTCGACAAAACACCTGAAAGCCATGTACGCATCGCCGAGCTGGTTCTGGAGCGCGCCATGCGTCTGGTCGAGATCGGCAAGGACGTGGTCATTCTATTGGACAGTATTACCCGCCTGGCGCGCGCCTACAACATCACGATCAATCCGACCGGACGCACTCTCTCGGGCGGTCTCGATCCCGGCGCACTGTACGGTCCCAAACGCTTCTTCGGTGCCGCCCGCAATATCGAGTTGGGCGGCAGTCTGACGGTTGTCGCCACCGCTCTGGTCGATACGGGTTCCCGCATGGACGAGGTGATTTTCGAGGAATTCAAAGGCACCGGCAATATGGAGGTTTACCTTGATCGCAAATTGTCCGAGAAGCGCATCTTCCCGGCGATTGATATCAACCGTTCCAGCACGCGGCGTGAGGAGTTGCTGCTCAGTGTGCAGGAACTCGATGCCGTCTGGGCTATTCGCCGCGCTTTCGGTCAGGTGGATACCGGCGCGGTAACGGAGATGATCATCAACCTTTTGCTCAAGACCACGAGTAATACTCAATTCGTCTCATCGGTAAACATCTCTCTGAATGATAAGAATCTGCTCGACGCGGTCAGGCGCAGTCGTCAGCAGGAGAGTGGGGATGGGCGTCGCGTTGTCGCAACCCCGGCCAACCTGATACAAGGTACCCCGGGAACGCAGAGAATCCAGTCGACACGCGACGACGATATTGACTGGTGACGACCGAGATGCTCAACGGCGGATCGGCGGACGGTGCTGCGCGCGCCGAAGCGGAATATATAACTGTCTTGGCACCGGCCACGGCTACATTGGAACGGCGACGCTCGATCTTTCACGGCGACATCGCCCCGGTGGGGTCCGAAGATGAGGCCTGGGCATTTTTGGAAAGCATTAAGGCCAGGTACGAAGGAGCGCGACATTTTGTCTATGCTTGGGTGACCGGTCGACGAGCCGGTTATGTGACTTCACGTTATTCCGATGCCGGGGAGCCTCGGGGAACTGCCGGGCAACCTGTACTAAATGTCCTGAGCAAGAATGAAATTACCGATGCAATCATTGTGGTGACCCGCTTTTTCGGCGGTATTTTACTGGGACGCGGCGGTCTGACTCGCGCCTATAGTGCCGCTGCCGCCGCCGCGCTGCAGGCGGCCGAGCCGGTCATAATGCTGCCGTATATATTACTGAACGTATTGCTACCCTATGCCTGGCTGGAAAAATTGAATTACCAGATCGAACAGACGGTCTGGCAACTGCAGGAGGTGCTTTACGGTTCGGACGTTACTTTAAAAATTCAGGTGCCGTCCGCCGAGGCGGAGCAAGCTCTCTCTCTAATCGAGGAGTGGACGAACGGTCAGGCGATAGGTGAACTGACCGAGATTACGGAATATTTGCCGCTTCCCCTGGCAAAAGCCGGGCGGGAATTGAATTTTGATAACGAAAGTGAGGGAAATTATGAGTGACAACTATGAAATAGGAACGGGAATTAGCCGCGAGCCGCGTCTGGCGGTATTGATAGATGCGGAAAATATATCGGCTTCATACTGTAAGGCGATGATGGCCGAGATTGCCCGCTACGGAATCCCGACAATCAAGCGGATTTACGGCGACTGGGCGCGCCCCAATTTGTCCAGCTGGAAACAGCATCTGCTGGATTTCGGCATAGTGCCGGTTCAGCAATTCGGTTATACCCTGGGTAAAAATTCAACGGATTCAACCCTGATCATCGATGCGATGGATCTTCTATATCAGAATAAGCCGGACGGATTTTGCCTGGTTTCAAGCGACAGCGATTTCACGCGCCTGGCGCAACGTCTGCGCGAGGCGGGTAAAATAGTCTACGGATTCGGAGAAGAAAAAACACCGAATCCCTTTATCGCCTCCTGCGACCGCTTTGTCTATTTGGAGATCCTGACCAGAGAATATAACCGCGAGCAGCGCCGACTTTACGATGAAGAGGGCGGGCATGAGCAGTCGGCGGAAGCTAAGCACGGTGAGGCGGATACTACTGTTGCCGCTGCGTATCAGCCTGCGGCGGGTAGCGTCGGAAGCGGTGCCCGGGAATTGGATAGCCGGGTTTTAAACTTCCTGCGCAGTTCGGTTTCCGACCTTGCCGACGAGACCGGCGGATGGGCCTTTTTGGGTGATGTGGGCAATCTGCTGGTGAATAAACAACCGTCTTTCGACCCGCGGAATTACGGTTTTCAGAAACTGACGCCTATGTTCCGTGCCGCCGGAATATTTGATATCGACGAGCGTGCTACCGGAAACCGTAATGTCAAGCACGTGTACATTCGCATAAAGGAAGGCATGTGATGACGGCATAAGCGGTGCTTTTATCTCATTCTGCCGACAAAAATACAGACCGCCTCTTTTCCGGAGTCGGTCTGTTCATAGTTACGAGAGAAAAAACTTACAAAGCCATTGTTGAAGTCTTGCCGCCCCGCAGACGCTTGAAGAAGGCGGCGATCCGAGCACGGGCACGACGGCATTTCGCGGCTCGAGCCTGTGCCTTAGCGCGACGCCTCTCTCGGCGCTTGGCTCTGTTATCAGCGTGGATGCCCTTTAGGAATTCGATGGTCTCGCGCAGGGTTATGTCCATGGGACGCGGGGAGTAGCCGAGCTTGGCGCGGGCCTTGCTGTTATCGACCTCTGAATTGGACTCCAGAACCTGGATGCTGTACATCGTGTAGAAGGGACGGCGACGGAACAGGCGGGCAAAGAAGGTAATGACAAAAGCGCCGAACTTAACCAGCCAGAGCGGGAAAATCACCAGACGAACCTTGCGACGGTTGACTATCTGTGATACTTCCCGGAACATTTCTGTCAGAGTGATCCGATGACCGGACAAAATATATCCCTGCCCGCTCTCACCGTGATTCATTGCCTTAATCAGGGCATCGCTGACATCGCGCACGTCGACAAAGTCGTATGCGCCTTTGAAACAGGGGAGAGAGCGTCGCCGCGAATTTTTCAACAGGTAGGAGAGAAAATTACCGAAGTAAGAGCCGCGGTAATCACCGGGACCGATGATTCCGGTCGGGAAAACAATGACCGCATCTAGGCCCTGTTCAATACCTTTGTAAACGACATCAGTGGCCGCCGATTTGCTCTTTGCATACGGACCCAGCAGATCCTGAGAGGGGAAAGCGCGGCGTTCAGCCTCCTTGATAGTTACGCCGTGCGGCGGTTCGGGAATGGCGTGGATTGTACTCACATAGACCAGGCGGTCGACACCATTGGCCAAGCAGGAATTAACGATATTGCGGGTGCCTTCAACATTAACTGTTCGAAGGAGGTCATCATGTCCTGACGATATATCGATAATACCGGCGAGATGGAATACCTTGTTGCAACCCTTTACAGCTCGGTCAACGGCGGCGGCATCGCGGATGTCACCGACCGCTATCTCACAGTTGATTCCATCCAACGAGACAACCGTCTCGTTTGGTTGCATAAAAAGACGCAGGGGTTCATTGCGTTCGGCTAATTGACGAACCAGAACATTCCCTACATGTCCGCTGGCACCTGTTACAAGTATCATATCAGTACGTTCCCTCTCTGGTATTTCACCCCTATTTTATTCCTATTTTACCACATTATGATTGTGAATGTCAGCTGTACGGAGACATTCCACACATCGCGCCGGTGAATAGACAAAGGGAGCAAATTCGGTTAGAATCTGGTCAGGTTGACGAAAAGATATATTGGATCGGAAGAAAAAATGACATCTAGATCGAGCGGTGTTTTAATGCACGTAACTTCGTTGCCGGGCGAGTTCGGTTGCGGGACGATGGGGGCGGAAGCCTATGATTTTATTCGTTATCTGGCGGAAGCCGGTTTCTCGGCCTGGCAGATTTTGCCGCTCTGTCCGCCCGGTCCGGGACACAGCCCCTACAGTAGTATAGGATCGTTTGCCGGTGCAACGCATCTGATTGATCCACGACTGTTGGTGACCGACGGATTGCTTTCGGAGGCTGACTTGCCGGCTTTGCGCTACTCGGGAAAGAGTAATCTTACCAACTACACTTTTGCTGAGGCTAATACCGCAACCTTTCTGCGCCGGGCTTTTTTAGCGGCGCGTCCCTCGACGCGTGAGGCGGTGACGCGGTATGCCGAGGCGGAAGGTAAATGGTTGTACGACTATGCGCTCTTTACGGTTATTTCCGACCGATTCCAGGGCATGGGCTGGCGAGAGTGGCCGGACGTCGACCTGCGGAACTATGATTTCACTGCGGTCGCCGATTTTGCCGAGCGGCATCGCGACCAGGTCGAGTTCGTGTATTTTTCTCAGTGGCTTTTTTCCCGCCAGTGGCAGAGCCTACGAGCGACCGCCCAAGAGAACGGCATCAGCCTGATCGGTGACCTGCCTTTCTACGTTGCCGCCAACAGTGCCGATGTTTGGGGCAATAGGGAACTGTTTGAGTTGAATGCGGATTACAGCACCGCACGTGTGGCGGGAGTGCCGCCAGATTATTTTTCGGCAGCGGGACAACTCTGGGGTAATCCGCTTTATTTGTGGTCGAAACATCGTGAGGATGATTATGCCTGGTGGCGTGAGCGAATTGCGCGCCAAATGGATCTGGTTGATGTGTTACGCTTGGACCATTTCCGCGCCTTCTCGACATACTGGGCCTGCCCGGGGAATGCGACGAACGCGCGCGACGGTGTTTGGGAGCAGGGACCGGGAATGGATTTGCTGGTCAAAATAATTACGGAACACGGACGTGAGCGATTTATAGCGGAGGATCTTGGGCTGGCCGCCGATGACGTCGCCGCTCTGCTACGCGAATCGGAACTGCCGGGAATAAAGGTATTACAATTCGGTCTGAGTCCGGGCAGTTCCCCTGCGGATCGCCCACATTTCATTCCGCGTAATTCGGTCGCCTATACCGGAACGCATGATAACAATACTCTCCTGGGCTGGCTCTGGGAAGCGCCCGAGCAAGAAAGACGCGACGCCCTGGCCTATATCGGTTTTCCGGAGGATGGACCCTGGGGCGAGGGAGGAAAGGCGGCTCCGGCCTGCCTGGCTTACATCAGACTCCTGTTTCAGAGTCAGGCCGAGCGGGTGATTATCCCGATTCAGGACCTTTGCGGTTACGGTGCCGACACGCGGATGAATGTTCCCGGAACTCCGGTCGGCAACTGGGCGTTCCGCCTGCGTCCTGAAGCGTTGCGCGACGACATAGATTGGCAATTGTTCCGGCAGATGAACGAAATCTACGATCGTTTGCCGGAGATAGTATAATGGTAAAAACGCTTAGCGTTAGGAGGCTATAATGATTTCTGCAGGTGATTTTCGTAACGGTATGACCTTTGAGATGGACGGAGAGGTTTTTCAGGTTGTTAAGTTTCAACATGTTAAGCCGGGGAAGGGTGCGGCCTTTGTCCGTACCACCTATCGCAATGTCCGTACG
>JAAZJE010000124.1 GCA_012800515.1 Clostridiaceae bacterium | reverse complement strand
TCGGGCGGTGTGCAGGGTCAGGCTTCGGATATCAGCATCTCCGCCCAGCGTATTTTGCGGATTCGCGAGAATCTCAATCAAATTCTCCAGAAGCGCACCGGACAGCCGATTGAGCGGATCCGTGAAGATACGGATCGCGATCGCTGGATGAGTGCCGAGGATGCGCTCGAGTACGGCCTGATCGACCACATTATGACGAAGCGAGACTGAGCGAGTGAAAGAGGTCGCACGGTATAGTTCGGCATACTACTGATTACTGATTTGGGAGGATAAATGTCCGACGATAGAAGGCGGAGCAAATTACCCGCCAATCTCTTAGATAGTTTCCTGAGCGATGAGGACGATACTGAGGATTTGCTGCACTGCTCGTTTTGCGGTCGCGATGAGACCATGGTTCTGCGCCTCATTCAGGGGTTAAGCGATACGTATATTTGTAATGATTGTGTCATGCTCTGTGCCGAGCTGCTCTATGACGCCGGACTGTTGAAACGCCTGCCGGGTGCGGGCGCCAATGCTTCCGTCGGAAGCGCCGCGGCGGTTATGCTCCCCGCGCCGGACGGCGACAGCATGCCGACACCGGCGGAGATCAAGTCGATTTTGGATCAGTACGTGATCGGACAGGAAAGAGCGAAAATCGTGCTCTCCGTCGCCGTGTATAACCACTATAAGAGAGTTTTTAAGCAAGGCGCGGTAGGTGATAATTCGACCGAAAAGAGTAGGAGAGGCCGTAAAAAGCCGGCGCTTCCGGAAGTCGAGCTTTCCAAGAGCAATGTGCTCCTGATCGGACCGACGGGCAGCGGTAAGACGCTACTGGCGCAGACGCTGGCCAAGATCCTCGACGTGCCTTTCGCCATCGCCGATGCGACCGCCCTGACGGAGGCCGGCTATGTCGGCGAGGATGTTGAGAACCTGCTCGTCCGCCTGCTCCAGAATGCCGATTACAATGTTGAACGGGCTCAGCGCGGTATCGTTTATATCGATGAAGTCGATAAGATTACCCGCAAGACCGAGAATCCCTCGTTGACGCGCGATGTCAGCGGCGAGGGCGTACAACAGGCGTTGTTGAAGATACTCGAAGGGACGATAGCGAATGTGCCGCCGGCCGGCGGACGGAAGCATCCGATGCAGGAGTTCATTCAGATAGATACGACGAATATACTGTTTATTTGCGGCGGCGCTTTCGACGGTCTGGAGAAGATTATCGAGGAGCGGGTGCGGGTCAGCACCATGGGCTTCGGGGCGGATATAATTACCCGTTCGCACGCGGATTATGACAAGATTATCGCTCAGGTCATGCCCGAAGATCTGGTTAAGTTCGGTCTCATACCGGAATTTACCGGTCGGGTACCGGTAGTCGTACCGTTGCATTCACTGAATCAGGAAGCTTTGGAGCGGATTCTCAGCGAGCCGCGTAATGCTCTGCTCAAGCAATATGCATACATGGTGCAGCTGGACGGTGTCGAACTGCAATTCGAGCCCGAGGCGGTGGCGGAAATCGCCCGCCTGGCAACGGAGCGCAAGACCGGCGCCCGCGGCCTGCGTTCGATTCTCGAAGAGATCATGACGCAGATCATGTTCGATCTGCCCTCACGCGATGATGTTGCGATCTGCATTATCGACCGCGACTGCGTGTTAGGCCAAAAAGAGCCGACATTGATATATAAGACCGAACAGCAAGGCGCGGCCGCATTGCCCACCGGCAGTTGAGAGTTGCTCACCGTTAGTTGAGAGGGGAAAGTATGAAATCATATCGTAAAGAACTTTGGTTCAACATTCCTAAGCGCCGCGGCCTGGTAAATATTACCGCGGAGGTGCAGGCGGCGATCGATGAGAGCGGGATCCGGGAGGGCCTGGTTCTGGTCAATGCGATGCATATTACCGCCAGCGTGTTCATTAATGACAATGAGTCCGGTCTGCATCACGACTATGAGGTCTGGCTGGAGAAGCTGGCGCCGGAAAAGCCGCACAGCCAATATCGCCACAATACCTATGAAGATAATGCCGACGCCCACATGAAGCGTCAGATCATGGGTCGGGAGACCGTGGTCGCCATTACCGACGGACGCCTGGATCTCGGTCCCTGGGAACAGATTTTCTATTATGAGTTCGACGGCATGCGTCGGAAGCGGGCTCTGATCAAAATCATCGGAGAATAAGCCGATTCGATGAAGCTTCATAAGAATGTCGATTTATTGCGCGGGCGGATTATTTGCGCGTTGCCGGCGTTTCGATGCTCGCCTTGCGCGTGCCCATGTCAATGCAGCTCGCCGCCACCGGTCTGGGAATTCGCGGTGTGTTGTGGACCATGACCATAACGTCGATCCTGTCCGGTCTAATACGGAGTATTTCTTTTGCCCTGTATTCGCTTTTGGATTCCTCGAAATTTGCTTTTGGCAACTTTGCAACTTTGTAGACTTAGACCGCGCCGACCTCAGATGGCTTTCGGCAACTTTGCAGATTACGTCCCACCAACAAATTCCCTCACCTGAAAAAACTGTAAAACTGCCAAAAACAGCGGCATAAATACCGAAAAACCATTGTTAGATCATCCTATCTCAGATGGTTTTCAGCAATTTTGTAACCAGCGCGTCAGTGCCGACCCCGGTAACGGTCTCCGGCGGGACGTAACCTGCAAAGTTGCCGAAAGGGGTGCCGCCGGCAGTCCGAAAACCGCCGGCCGCCCCCCGAAAATACTGCTAGCACCAGAAAATACTGCTAGCACCAGAAAACAGTGCCGTCGTACCGGAAAGTACCCAGATGTGCCCGAAAACAGTGCCGTCGTACCGGAAAGTACCCAGATGTGCCCGAAAACTGGCCGGGAGCACCCGGAAACCGGAGCTTTATTTGCTCGTCGAGTTCTGATTTAATGCAAGTTTAGAATAAAGGCCGGCTTTGCGCTATAATAGCGGAGATAAGACGGAAAAGAAGGATGGCCCTTTATGTTGTATAACGCCCCCAGGGGAACGCGCGACATTTTACCCGACGAGACGCGGCTTTGGCAGTACGTGGAAGATAAGTTCCGCTCGGTCTGCGATCGCTTTGCCTATGAGGAAATTCGTATTCCGACTTTTGAGCATACGGAAGTATTTTTGCGTTCGGTCGGCGAGACGACGGACGTAGTGCAGAAGGAGATGTACACCTTTGACGACAAGTCCGGGCGCAGTCTGACCCTGCGGCCGGAGGGCACTGCCGGAGTGGCGCGGAGCTTTATCGAACAGGGTATGAGTTCGAATCCTTATCCGGTGCGTCTGTATTATCTGCTGAACCTGTTCCGCTATGAGCGGGTGGGGAAGGGGCGCTATCGCGAGTTCAATCAGTTCGGTGTCGAAGCTTTCGGTTCGGGTGAGCCGGATATGGATGCCGAGGTTATCGCCCTGGCCGACCTTTTCTTCGCCGAGCTGGGCCTGAAGCGACGCCTGCATATCAATAGTATCGGGTGCCCCGAATGTCGCGGCGAGTACCAGAAGTTGCTGTACGAATATTATTTACCCCATGCGGCGGAATTGTGTCCGGATTGTCAGCAACGGTTGGAGCGCAATCCCTTGCGTCTGATTGACTGCAAGGTCGAGAGTTGCCGCGCGATCAGCCGTTCGGCGCCGCGCCTGCTGGATTATCTGGATGAGGACTGCCGCGCTCATTTCGACCGAGTGCTGGAATTCCTGCGGAGTCTGGGCATTGAATACACTATAGACAAAGACATTGTGCGCGGCTTGGATTATTATACAAAGACGGTATTTGAGTTCGTCTCCGAGAATGTCGGCACGCAGGGCACGATCTGCGGCGGCGGCCGTTACGATACATTGATCGAGACGATGGGCGGCGAAGAAGTACCGGGCGTCGGCTTTGCGCTGGGCGTCGAGCGTCTGCTCATGGAACTTGAGGCACAGGGTTGTTTGCCGGAATTGGCGCAGTACCCGGATTTATTCATTGCCCTGCAGACGGAGGCGGCGGGAGCGGCGGCGGCCGGACTCGCTCTGGAACTGCGTCGCCGCGGGCTACGGGTTGTGAGTGAGGTCTGCGGACGTTCGTTGCGTGCGCAACTCAAGCAGGCGGACCGTAGCGCCGCGCGTTGGGTGCTGGTTCTCGGCGGTAACGAGCTCGAAACCGGCACGGCCGAATTGCGGCAGATGGAGAGCGGTGAACGCCTCACGGTGAATTGGTGCGACGCGGCAGCCGTGTGGCAGGAGATAAAGGAAAATAAAGATGCAAATTAACGGAGTGGAATTTAAGCGGGATACTTATTGCGGCGAGTTGCGGGCCGAGGATTGCGGTCGCACCGTGACGGTCATGGGTTGGTGTCATCACGCCCGTGATCTGGGCGGGATGCTCTTTATTACCGTGCGCGATCGCAGCGGGGAAGTGCAACTGTTTGTGAGCGACCAATGCACGCCGGAGACGCGTGCCACGGCCGCCAAGATTCGCGGTGAGTTCGTCCTGGCGGCGACCGGAGAGGTCGTCATGCGACAGGCCGCTAATCCCGATATGCCGACCGGCGAGGTGGAAATAGCCGTGCGGGAGTTGAAAATTATCAGCGAGGCTCAGACCCCGCCTTTCTATATCGAGGCTGATTCCGCGGTTAACGAGGAACTGCGCCTGCGGTATCGCTATCTGGATTTGCGTCGTCCGGATATGCAGCAACGTCTGCGCCTGCGTCACCGCATAACCCAAGCGGTCAACTCTTATTTGGACGAGCAGGGCTTTTGGAACATTGAAACGCCGATGCTCGGAAAGAGCACGCCGGAGGGGGCGCGCGACTATCTCGTTCCCAGCCGGGTTTTCCCGGGTTCGTGGTTCGCTCTGCCGCAGTCGCCGCAGCTGTACAAACAATTGCTAATGGTATCGGGCGTTGACCGCTATTATCAAATCGCGCGCTGTTTCCGCGATGAGGACTTGCGCGCCGATCGCCAGCCGGAGTTTACTCAGATTGACTTGGAGATGTCATTTATTGACGAAGCCGACGTTCGGAAAATCACGGAAGGTATGCTGGCTCGGGTGGTCAGGGAGGTTAAGGGCGAGGCGGCCGTGCCGGCCCTGCCTTTCCCGCGTATGAGCTGGCTCGAGGCGATGAACCGTTTCGGTTCGGACAAGCCTGATCTGCGCTTCGGTATGGAAATCATTGACGTTACCGACTGGGCCCGCGCTACCGAATGTCCGCTCTTTCAGCATATATTCGCCGCGGCGGCGGAAGCGCCGCAACCGCGTCCCGCTCTGATTCCCGAGACGGCGGCGGTCAAAGCGCTGGTCGTTGCCGGCGGGGCGAATATGTCGCGGCGCGAACTGGACGCTCTGGCCAACGTGGCGCGGACGGCGCAGGCCGGAACCCTCGCCTGGCTGATGGTCGAGGAGCCCTTGCGCGGTTCGATTCACAAGCACATAACCGCAGAGGAGTTTGCGGAATTACGCACCCTCACCGGGGCGGCGGACGGCGACCTGATCCTGATGCTCGTCGGAGCCAAAGCACCCGACGTACTGACTATTCTCGGCCGACTGCGCAATCAGTTGGCTGCCGACCGCGGCCTGATCGACGAGGATAAGTTAAATTTCCTCTGGATAACGGACTTCCCGCTGTTGGAATATGACGAAGATGAGGGACGCTGGTCGGCGGCGCATCATCCGTTCACTTCGCCGCAAAGTGCCGACCTCGACCGAATGGAAACGGAACCCGGACTGGTGCGGGCCCGCGCCTACGACGTAGTGTTGAACGGAGTAGAACTCGGCGGCGGCAGTATTCGTATACACGATCCGCAGCTGCAGATGCGGATGTTCAAACGCCTGGGCTTTACGGAAGAGCAGGCCAAGAAAAACTTCGGTTTTCTCATGGGTGCTTTCCGCTACGGCGTGCCGCCCCATGGCGGTATCGCGCTGGGACTGGATCGCCTGGTGATGCTGATGACCGGTTCGAGCAGCCTGCGGGAAGTCATTGCTTTCCCGAAGGTACAGACCTCGGCCGACCTTATGCAGTCGGCGCCGGCGCCGGTTCAGCCGAAGCAGCTGGCCGAATTGGGGATTACTACGCAGTCGCCGGAAATGAAGAATCCCGACCGGAAGGAGAGCGGTCATGGCGAATAAGCGAACCAGCAAACGATTTAAGCGCAATGCTGATTTGAGTTTGGCACGGGGTGAGAAATCCGCCGTCGAGCAGCAATTTCCGCCGCGAGGAAAGTATAGCGCCGTATATGAAATTCTCGATTGGTTGCGCTATACGCTGATCGCCGTGGTCATTGCTCTGCTCGTAACGGTATTTGTTTTCCAGCGCAATCAGGTGGTGGGTTCATCCATGCTACCGACCCTGATGAATAACGACCAGTTGCTGGTCGAGAAGGTCACGGCCTATTTCGGTATTGTCAGGCGCGGCACAATTGTCACCCTGGACGGTTCCGACCTGGACGGTGTGGATGCGCATGTGAAAAACAGCGGCCTGGTGAAGCGGATTATTGCTCTACCCGGTGACGAGCTCGAATTTAAAGACGGAGTAGTTTATCTCAACGGCGAAAGATTAAAAGAACCCTATCTACCGCCGGGGACCAAAACCTTCGGACGGGGAGCGAAGGGGCAGTTTAAGATGACGATCCCCGATAACCACTGCTTCGTAATGGGTGATAATCGCCAAAATAGTATGGATAGCCGTGACTTCGGCCCGGTGGAGGTCAAGAGTATTGTCGGAGAAGTTTTGTTCCGAATCTATCCGTTTAATCGTATAGGAATACCGTAGATGCAGGATAAGGGCATTAACAAAAAACAGTCTCCGACCGGAGCTACGGATGCGGGTCGCCTGGCCTTGATTCGCAATTTTTCGATCATTGCCCATATCGATCACGGAAAGTCAACGCTGGCGGATCGGATTATCGAACATACCGGCGCGATTACCAAGCGTGAAATGCAGGCGCAGATCCTGGACAGTATGGATCTGGAGCGCGAGCGGGGGATTACGATCAAGGCAACGGCCGTACGGATGAATTATCGTGCCAAAGACGGGCGGGTCTATACGTTTAATCTGATTGATACGCCGGGGCATGTCGACTTTAATTATGAGGTTTCGCGCAGTTTGGCGGCCTGCGACGGGGCAGTTTTGGTCGTCGATGCCGCGCAGGGGATTGAGGCGCAGACGCTGGCTAATGTCTATCTGGCGCTGGAGGCCGACCTGGAAATTTTGCCGGTGATTAACAAAATCGATTTGCCGGCCGCTCAACCCGATGTCGTGGCCAAGGAAATTGAGGATGTGATCGGTCTCGACGCGAGCGATGTGCCGCTGATTTCAGCACGCAACGACGTCAATATTGTCGAAGTGCTGGAGCAGATCGTGACGAAGTTGCCGCCACCCGTCGGAGATACGGTCGGGCAGCTACGGGCGCTGATTTTTGATTCGCAGTACGATACTTACCGCGGCGTGATTGTCCATGTGCGGCTACGCGACGGAGTGCTCAAACTCGGCGATGAAATCCTTCTGATGCACAGCGGGGAGACGTATACGGTCTCGGAACTGGGCTACTTCACGCCGGGCGCGCTGCTGCCGGCCGAAGAACTCAAGGCCGGCGATGTCGGCTATGTCGTGGCGGCGATCAGAGATGTGCGCGATGTGGAGATCGGCGATACGCTGACTAAGGCGGAAGATCCCGCGACCGAGCCTTTGCCTGGCTATCGTCCGGTTCAACAGATGGTGTTCTGCGGGCTCTATCCGAGCGACAATGCCGACTACATCGAACTGCGTGATTCACTGGAGAAACTACAGCTTAATGATGCCGCTCTTTCATTTGAGCCCGAAAACTCGGCGGCGCTGGGCTTCGGCTTCCGTTGCGGCTTCCTGGGACTGTTGCACTATGAGATTGTCATTGAGCGCCTGGAGCGCGAATTCGATCTGACTTTGGTGGCGACGGCACCGTCGGTGGTCTATCGGATCACCGGAACGGACGGCAGTGTGATAATGGTCGACAATCCGACCAATCTGCCGCCGCCGACTCTGATTCAGTACATGGAGGAGCCGATTGTCCGGGCGAATATCATGACGCCGCGCGAGTTCACGGGCAATGTCATGGAGCTTTGTCAGAGCCGCCGCGGCACCTATATCAACATGGACTATATCGACGCCAACCGCGTCAATATGCATTATGAGATGCCGCTGAATGAGATCATCTCCGACTTTTTCGACACGCTCAAATCCCGTACCCGCGGTTATGCTTCTCTGGACTATGAGTTCCTCAGGTATGAGCGAGCGGATCTCGTCAAGCTGGATATCCTCCTAAACGGGGAAATAGTCGACGCTCTTTCGTTCATTGTCCATCGCGATAAGGCCTATCAGCGGGGGCGGCGCATTGCCGAGAAGCTCAAGGACGTGATTCCGCGGCAAATGTTCGAGATTCCGATTCAGGCCAGCATCGGCGGCAAGGTGATTGCCCGTGAGACGGTACGTGCCTTCCGCAAGGACGTGCTGGCGAAGTGCTACGGCGGCGATATAACCCGCAAGAAGAAGCTTCTCGAAAAGCAGCGTGAGGGTAAACGTCGGATGCGTCAGGTGGGGAGCGTTGAGCTGCCGGCCGACGCCTTTATGAGCGTATTGAGATTGGATGAGTAAAATGAAAAGGCTCGCGAATAATACCGGAGACAAAGGTCGGGGCTTGAATGACTTCGGGAAGCAGAACCGGTACGGTATCGGCTTTATTGTCCGGGCAGCGATGATCGCGGCGCTTTATGTGCTGGTGACTTGGATGCTGGCGCCGGTTTCCTTCGGCGGTCCGCTGCAGTTCCGTCTCGCCGAGAGCCTGATGGTTCTGCCGGCTCTGCTGGTCGAGGCGGTGCCGGGTCTCTTCATCGGCTGTTTGTTGGCAAACATTCTCAACCCGGGCAATCTCGGTCCGGCGGATATAATTCTCGGCAGCTTCGCGACGCTGATCGCCGCGGTTTGGACGGTATATCTGGGCAAGTCCTCCCGGGAGAGAATGGCGCGTCTCGGCCCCGAGCGCAGTCTGCGAAATATTATTTTTCGGAGCCGAGCCTGGCTGTTGCCGCTACCGGCGATTATTCTCAACGGCATAATCGTCGGTACATATTTGCCGTTTCTGCTCAATCCCGGGCAAATCATTACCTGGGAACTCATTCTGCTCAGTATCGGCGGAATCATGCTCAGCGAAGCGGCGGTGATATATATTTTCGGTATACCGCTCTATGTCGGACTCTATCGGGCGGGCATTTGCGAGCGCCCGGATCGCAGTCCGACGGTATGGTAGACGGACAGAATAAGGAGAAAGGCGGTCGGATATGGAGCAGTACTTTTCCTCTGATCCTTCCAGCGAAAGTCATCAGCTGGAAGTAAAGTTCAGCTTCGGCGAACGCGAATATACGCTACGCAGTGACAGAGGCGTATTTGCCAAACGCAGGCTGGATAAAGGCTCGGAACTCCTTTTGCAGACGATTATCGCGACATGGAGCTCCGATCGCACGGCCTTGCGCGGCATCTGGGCGGCGCAACGCCGTCATCGCTTCATTATCGACCTCGGCTGCGGCTACGGTCCGCTCGGCATTGTTCTGGCCGATCATTTTGACAAGCTGCGGGTTCTCATGTGTGATATTAATTCCCGGGCGGTCGACCTGGCCGACGGCAATATGCGCCGTGTCGGTCTGCGCTATTGTTCCGTGGTGCAGTCGGACGGCATCCCGTCCGAAACGCCGGCTCCGGCGGCGGTGGTTACCAATCCGCCGATCCGCGCCGGCAAGGAAACTGTCCATCGACTCCTGTCCGAAGCGGCCTGGGCTCTGCAGCCCGGCGGTGAGCTCTGGCTGGTCGTCCGTCGCAAGCAGGGTGCGGATTCGCTGAAGAAATGGTTGGTCGAGCTGTTTATGCGCGGCGAATTACCTGCCCAAACATTGCGGGATAACGAACTTTCACCCTTACTGGTACCGGCGCGAGTCGACACCGTGGCGCGCGGTGGTGGCTTTCATGTCATCCGTGCCGTGCGCGGCCATAATCTATAACGGAGCGGCGCGTGAATATATCCGCGACAAAAAATACCCCCCGTCGGTCCTTCGCGGTCGTCGGGCTCATATTGGTGCTTTGTCTTCTGCTCTTCTGTAGCGCGGCTTGCACTCGACCCGATACGGCGGACAGATATGTCGGCGGGGAAGATTATATGGCGCCGATCATTCTGTTGTCGGTTGTCGAATACGATGAATACGGCGAGGGCGTGATCTGTCGGGAAATAACCGACTTTTCCGCCTGGCTGAGCCGGATCCGCCTTCCTGTTCTCGTTGCTTATCTGCCCTGGGAGGGTGATCAGGGTGCAGAAATTATCCCGATCCTGGAGGACAGAACCCTGCTCTTTGAGGAACGTGCCTGCTTTGTCATCGTTCGAGAAGAAGTTGATGATGAAGTGCTGGAAAATATGTTGCGTCCGCCGGCCCAATCCCTGATTCTGGTCTACAATACCTTTGAAATCGCCCGGAAGGATGAAGTCACCGTTGAGGATGCGCGCACAATGCTTACCATTCTCGAAGAATATATCCGCTCCGAAAGCGGGAAAGCCTCGGAATAGGAGGTTCGCTATGGCACAGATATTTCTAACCACGCTCGGTCAGGATAGCCACCGCTTCGCGACATCTGCCGCGCCGGATCCGCAACACACCATCCGTCTGGGCGGTCAGGAGATCCCTTTTCCCTATCCCTTGGCGGCCAACAGCGACGGCGATGTCGTTCTGCATGCTTTGACCAATGCCATATCCGGCCTGACCACACAGAATGTGCTGGGACGGCGGGCGGATGAACTTTGCCGGGCGGGAGCGACCGACAGTAGCGCATATGTTCGGCTGGCGCTGGAGGATTTGGCTACGTTGCCTCGGCCGACACGTATCTTGCACGTCTCAATCTCTATTGAAGCGGCGCAACCGTATTTATCCGACTATCTGCCGCAGATGCGCGCCCGTATCGCCGCTCTGCTCGATCTGAAGGCGGAGAATATCGGCATCACCGCTACCACGGGCGAAGGTCTGACCGACTGCGGCCGCGGACTGGGAATCGCGGTGCTTTGCGTGATCTCGTGGGTGCAGGAGCTAGAAAACTAACCCAGTATTTAGGGACACTATTACCGGTGCCGCTACGATCAGCATGACAGCGGCCAGATTCAACAACATCGGAATAAAAAGTAAAATACTGCGGCTCTCTTGGCGACGGCGCAGGGCGTCTATGTACAAACGACCGCAGGTCTCGGTTTGCAGTTCCAGTAGAGTGATGTTCTGCTCGCTACCGGTGCGCTCATATTGGCAGATGATATTGACGGCGGCGCGCAGTTCGGGGAATCTGTGTGCTCCGATCATGTCGTTCAATGCCCGCTCGGTAGGTACTCCCGAACTCAAGTCTAGACGTAATTTCTCCGGGGTGACGCCGGAATTATTCGGCGGCTGTCCGCGAGTGAGAGCGGAGACGGCAGCGTTCAGAGCACTTCGCACAGTATAACCGCTCCGCAAAAGGGCGGCGGTCAGATTCAAAAGCAGGGGGAAATTGGCAATCAAAGTCTGTTCCTTGTCACGTCCGCGGCCCAGCAGGCGGCGATCGTCGAGGCGCAAAAGAAGGAACAATATTATCGGTGCGAGATACCACGGCGTACCGAGCAGGACGATGAGAATGATCGGCGGCAACAAGAAGCAGATGAGTGAAAAACGCGAGGCAAGATGGCGCTCCAAGGTCGATTGTCGCCGTCGTAATAGTGGTGTCGGTTCATGAAAGTCGTGCCTCCGAAAAGAGTGTGTTTCGGCGACGAAAGGTTTATTCTCCTCAAGAGCCGAGGCCAAGCTGAACAAGTATGAACGGGGCAGAAGATAGCGCAGTAATTGTGCGAAAAGCCTACCGGGAGCGGAAGCGGCCAGGCGATCCGTCCAACTGACGGAAAAGCGCGGTCTTGCGTATGGGTGGCGTTTTTGTCCGCGGCGACCTTGTCTATGGCGTTTCCCGGTATCCCGTTTCGGCTTGTCACCAGTCCGGTTGGCGATGCTCTTTGCGCTCGGAACGGTTAGTATTATTGTGGCGGCCAGGGCCGAAACTGCGACGATCCAGGCCAGAATCATCAATATGCGCCCGAGTGGATCAGTGACGGCGCCGGTGAAATAATCCGGCAGCATTGAACGCATGGCAAGTGCCATGACGAAGGGAAGAGCGCAGAGAATCCCTGCCTCCATATTTTGGCGGCTGTTCTCGGCGGAATGATCCTTGGTTAATTTTTGTCGGGTGGCCATGATCTCGGCTGCTCGTGCGGCAAGGTTTTCTGCTTCCTGTCCGGTATTTATCTGATGCGCCAGAGTGTAAAAGAGCGGGCTAGCGTCATGACAATCTATCGCATCGCCGAAATTGCGCAAAGCCTCGGCCGGTACGGCATGCGTGCCTAGATTGAGCTGCAAGCGAATCAATGCGGTGCCGAGTCGTCCACGCCGCCCGGCGATGGACTCGATTTCCCGCCCGGCACTTAAAATAGCCGGCGTTACAGCCAGACCGGCGTTGAGATTGCCGGAGAGGAGTCGAAAAAAGTTGGCGCAAAATTCGCGGCGGCGGCTTTGTTCCTGTTGTTTGTGCCGTTGCCACAGTCCGTAAATCGGCACCGGCAGACTGATTAGGAGCAGAATTAGGCGGCCGACGACTTCACGAACAAATAGGCCGCTCAGATATGCTGCCGCAAAAACCAAGGCGACCACATAGGGCAACAGATGGAGCCAGGCACTCCGTAGTTCGCGACGGAACTTCGACCAAAAATCAGATTTTAACAAGCTCATCATTTTCCGTATCCGTTTCATAGAGAGTTCGACATTTAACACTTTGCTCGTCGTTACCGCTGACTTCGACAATTTCGGAAACTCGCCGTCGACCACGACTCAGTCGCTCGATAAAGACGATTATGTCCAGGGCGGAAGCCAGACTGCGTAGTATGGCCTCCCAGGGTAAGCGTGAGGCGGCTAGGACTAAATTAGCCAGGCGCGCGGTCGCGTCGCGGCAGGAGTTGGCGTGTACGGTGCAAAGAGTGCCGGGATGGCCGGTATTCATGGCGGTCAGCATGTCCAGTGCTTCGGGACCTCGGACTTCGCCGACGATGATGCGATCCGGACGCATTCGCAGAGCCGCCCGCAGCAAATCGCGTGTCGTTATCGCCTCGGAGCGTTGGGCATCGGTTTCACGTGCCTCCAGTCGTACGAGGTTGTCGCAGCCCTGCAACTGCAACTCCAGCGCTTCTTCGATCGTGACGATACGCTCCGCGGGTGAAATCGCCGCTGAAAGAATGTTCAGCAAGGTTGTTTTGCCGCTGCCGGTGCCGCCGCAGATGAAGACGGCGCGCCGCTCGGACACACAGCTTTGCAGGAAAGACAATGCCTCTGCGCTGACGGTGCGATTGGCGACGATGTCCTCGGCGGTTTGGCGCACTCCGGTGAATTTGCGGATGGTGAGGATCGGACCTTCCGGAGCGACCGGCGGCAGGACGGCGTGCGCTCGGGAACCGTCGGGGAGACGTAGGTCGGCGATCGGGCGGGTGTAACTGATATTGCGGTTGGCACGGGCAAAGAAAGCCGTGATGACTTCGATCAGATGGTCGGTGTCGCGAAAGCGTAGCGGTAGGCGTTGCATGACCCCGCGCTTTTCGATGAAGACTGAGTCAGGGCCGTTGACCATTATTTCCGTGACAGCCGGATCTTCGAGAAGCGGTTGGAGCAGGCCCAGCCCGCGCATATTATGGAAGAGGCGGTCGATCAGGTCCTGTCGTTCGGTCAGGGGCAGGTTGCGCGAGAGCAGATGCTCGGTTACAACCTGAGCCAATTGAGCTCGCAGGGTGCCGTCGCTCATCGTTTCGAGTTCGGCGCTGCTTTGCAGGCGGTTCAGCAGTGCCGCGCGCAAGTCAGGCAGGAGGTTTTCCCGGATTCTTTCGGACATCATTTATTTCCCGAACGATAGTAGGGGTCGACTTGTCCGAACGAGCCGTACGAGTTGCTAAATGGAGCATAAGCGTCGGACTCGGCGCTTCGGAGCAGACAGCCCGGCTTCAGCAGGGGAATAAGGCTCTGTGTTTCCTGCTCCAGATAATTTCTCTGTTGCGGCGTGGGCGGCGGGATCAACAGAAAAGAATCAAAGCAGGGTGCGATTGCCTTGAGCTGCGCCGAACTGAGCCAGGAGCCGATGACGCAACAGGACAAATCGTGCCGTTGTAACATTTTTTCGAGCAGGCGGAAAGTGCGTGCCAGGACCTCCGGCGGGCAGGTCATGATATCGTCGCCGTGGCGGATCGGGTTGAAGCAGAAGCGTCCGTCGACGGTATGAATCAAATATTGATTCAAGTCCGGCTCCTCGTTCAAGGCCTCGTTGGCCATCAGAAAGAGCAGATCACCGAGAGTCTTGTCCGGTCGTTGCGCCTCTTGCGGCGGCCACTCTATCAGCGGCGCGACATAGGGCGGACAAAGGTGCAGAGTCAGAACGCGGCGCGGTTGCAGGCTGAGTGTGTGCACGGCATTGTTTATGATACGAATCGCGGCGGCATCATAGTTGATGGCATAGAAGAAGTGCAACCGCGCCTGTTCTGCAGAGTTGTGGGGGCGGGAATCGAGCAGCAATTCCCGCAGGCGTCGAATTATCTGTTCGGGCGGTGAGAGACGGTGGAGGCGGTCGGGCGGGAAAGGTTGCCATTTTCTGCTAGGAGAAGTCTCAGACGGAGAACCCTCATAGTGTGCGGAGCCGTTGTGCGCCGTTGAATGGGAGCGATCCAAGCTGTTATCATGAGCCGATTTGTCCGCTGTGCGGGCGAAAGCAGAAAATTCCGCTCGAGTCGGGTCGGGCGGCGGTAATAAGAAAAGCAGACGGCAATTTGTCTCGGGGTTTGCAAACTTAGCGTCGATCAAGGCCTTCCAGGCGGCGCGGTTCGCGTCGGTGTCATAACAACTGAATACGACAGCGTCGCTGTCCGCGGGCAGGGTCTTGGATTCCTCGGTGCCGATGAAGCGCCATTCGGGTGCCAATTCCTGCAATCGGCGTACCCGGATCAGGCGCATAACCGGGTCACTCTCCATGACCGTGACGGTGCGGGCTGGTGTCGGCGCGGCGTTGCTAAATTGATCTCTCGGCTTCGGCATACCCCGATTATGCCGGGAACGCCTGATGAAAAAATCCTCTGTTTTTCGACAATTTGTCGCTATTTGAGCGACTCGTAGATTTCTTTTTTGTTTTACACGGGTCTTTCCATGGGTATGTACTTATATTCGACACCGGCTTCGTTAAATAAATCGCGGAATGCTTCCTCGGAATACATTTCGGCAAAATAACAGCGCTTAATTCCCGCATTCACGATC
>JAAZJE010000123.1 GCA_012800515.1 Clostridiaceae bacterium | reverse complement strand
CTCGCGTATTTCCGCGAAGCTTATTTTTTAAGCCGCCAATCGGGCATTTGCGATTCGGCAAGTGCCGACCGATAGCGTTCCAACCACCTTCGATTGTAACCAGTCGAAGGGATAAAAGCAAGAACGCGAGTTTCAGGGAGGTCGCTCTAGTCGTGAGCGGTAAGGGGAAGGTCGCTCTGGTCGTGAGCGGCGAAAGAATGTATAATTTACTGTTGTTTGCGGTGCTTATGCAGACCGTAACTTTGCGGCTCCGAGGAGATTGCGTTGGTAAAGAGGTAGTTTGCGGTGAGAGAACGTTATGTGGGAACCGTTTCACGCGGAATCAGAGCGCCGGTGATTCGCGCCGGCGACGATATCGTTTCGATCGTGGTCGACAGTGTGGTGCAGGCCGCGGAAGGCGAGGACTTTGTCCTGCGCAATCGCGATATTGTGGCCATTACCGAAGCTGTCATTGCCCGGGCTCAGGACAATTACGCGACGTTGGACGATATGGCGGCCGACCTGGCGCGACATTTCGATTTGACGCGCCCGCTGGGCATAGTGTTCCCGATCCTGAGTCGCAACCGTTTTGCCGTCAACCTGCGCGCCTTTGCCCGCGCCTGTCGCAAGATCGTACTGCAGCTCAGCTATCCCGCGGATGAAGTGGGGAACAGCCTACTTAATAAGGATCAACTTGAGGCCAGCGGAATAAATCCCTATTCGGATCTGCTCACTGAGGCTGAGTTCCGGGAACTGTTCGGCCTGCAACCGCATATTTTTACCGGCATCGACTATATTGAATGTTATCGGGAAATTATTCAGGAAGAGGATTGCGAGGTTGAGATCATTCTGGCGAATGACCCGACCCGAATTCTCGCCTATACGGACCAGGTGCTACACTGCGATATCCATACACGCCTGGCTACGGGGCAGAAGTTGCGTTCGGCCGGTGCGGCAACGGTGGTCGGCATGCATGAACTGATGCGCGAGCCGGTGAATGGTAGCGGATATAATCCGGAGTTCGGACTGCTCGGGAGTAATAAGGCCACGGAGGAATCCGTAAAGCTTTTCCCCCGCGACTGCTATCCGGCGGTGCGACAAATTCAGGCCGCTCTGTTTGAACGAACCGGGAAACATATCGAAGTGATGATCTACGGCGACGGCGCTTTCCGCGATCCGGTCGGACAGATTTGGGAGTTGGCCGATCCGGTCGTGTCGCCAGCCTACACCGAGGGCCTCGAAGGAACGCCGTCGGAGCTTAAGTTGAAGTATCTGGCGGATAATCAGTTCGGTGACCTGGAAGGCGCGGAACTGCAGACGGCGATCAAGGGCTTTATCGCCGCGGAGCATGAGGCGCATTGTAGCACTCAGCCCACCACCGCCGACGCTACAGCCGATGTCGTTACTCCGGCGGTTATCGACAACATTCGCGAGGGCACAACGCCGCGGCGCATTCCGGATCTGTTGGGCTCGCTTGCCGACCTTACCTCCGGTAGCGGCGACAAGGGAACGCCGATCGTGCTGATTCAGGGCTATTTCGACAATTTTGGAGACGGCTACAAAGACTAGTTATGGTTTTTCCAGCCTAACTTTCCTGTATTTCCGCTTCTAATTGATGGTAACGGGGTGGTGGGCGGTTTATATGTTATATTTGACCGCGCAGTTTAAACGGAAGATTGAGCGTTAAACGGAAGAAGAACGTTAAGTAGGAGATTGACGTAATGGTTGTGATCTTGATTTTGATAGCCGTGATTGCCCTGGCGAGCGTACTACTCAGCGCTTTATCGGACAAATCGGGCATTCCGATGCTTTTCATCTTTATCGTTTTCGGTATGCTCATCGGTAGCACCCCGCTGAAGGAGTCCATCAATGATTTCGGAATTGCCAATACGGTCTGCTCGATAGCTCTGATTTTTATCATGTTCTACGGCGGCTTCGGCACGAGTTGGCGGGCGGCCAAGCCGGTTGCCGGCAAGGCTATTACTCTGGCGTCATTAGGTGTTTTCTTTACCGCGGCTATTACGGGCGTATTCGTTCATTTCGTCTTGGGTTTTCCCTTGCTCGAAGCCCTTCTCCTCGGCAGTGTCATCGGTTCGACCGACGCGGCCTCCGTCTTTTCGATTCTTAGGCGGCGCAAATTGTCCCTCAAAGACAATACCGACTCCCTCCTGGAGTTGGAATCCGGTTCCAACGACCCTTTTTCCTATATTTTGACGGTCGTTTGCATTTCACTGCTTGTGGGGGGAGTCAGCGCGGGTCAGGCCTTACTTATGCTTTTCCTGCAGGTATTTGTGGGACTGGCCGTCGGAGCGGCGATTTCGGTGGCGCTGGTCTTCGCCATTCGAAAGAAAATCTTCTTCAAAGGCGGCGGCAATGAGGTCTTTGCCATTGCCATCGCCATCTTAGGTTATGCCCTGGCCGAAATACTCGGCGGCAACGGCTACCTCAGCGTCTATGTCATCGGCATCGTCTTGGGCAATCAGGAATTCAAATCCAAGCGCGACCTAGTCTCGTTCTTCGACGGCATAAACATGCTGGCGCAAATCCTGATCTTCTTCGTCCTCGGCCTCCTTTCAAATATCGAAGGTGTCATCTACGCCTTCCCGGTCGCTCTGGCCGTTATGGTGTTTATGACCCTGGTCTCAAGGCCGGTCAGCGTTTTCGGTCTGATGCTTCCCATGCCCAATTCATCTCTGCAACAAAAACTCGTCGTCTCTTGGGCGGGGATTCGCGGCGCGGCGAGTATCGTCTTTGCCATCGTAGCGGTCAGTCAGGTCGGGACCCGGTTGCAGAACGATCTCTTTCACATCGTTTTTACCGTTGTCCTGCTTTCCCTGGCCATACAAGGCGGTTTCATGCCCGCGGTCGCCATACGGACAAAGATGTACGATCCGCACGGCAACGTCATGAAAACCTTCACCGACTATGAAGAAGAGAAGAGCATTCAGTTCGTCCTGACCAAGATTTACGAAGATCATCCGTGGATCGGCAAGGCTCTGAAAGATGTTTTTCTGCCCCGGGATGTACGTGTCGCCCTAGTCGAACGCGGTGGTGAGCAGTTCATCCCGGACGGCGAAACAGCCTTCGAACAGGGTGACAGCCTCATTCTCAGCGCTCTGCATTACAATGAGAAACTCGGCGACAACTTCGCTCTTCGGGAGCGTACGATAGAGGAGGGCGACCGCTTCGAGGGCCACTACATCCGTGACCTCCAGCTTAAGAACGGCGAGCGGATCGTTTTCCTGGAACGTGACGGCGAAGTCATCATCCCCACCGGCGATGTCCAACTGATGCGCGGCGACTTAATCGTAATCAATCAGTACAGCTGAGTTGAAGCCTATCATCCCTTAAAAGCCTTCCTTTACCCTTAAATAACAGCTGTTTTTAAGGGCAAAATCAATCCGCAGTTGTCTTTTGGCAAGAACTGGCGTGACTGCGCCGAGTCTGGTAACGATCCCCAGGGTTAAGCAACCTACTAACTCAGTCATCGCAATTTTTGTCCACCTACCTTGGATGGCGGAGATCCGCCAAGCTCCCTCTGTCGTCGGCTCAAGGATGGCGGTCTTCCGCGCTCCGCACAAAAAAGAGTGGGTGGACAATATTTTCGATCCTTGGCACGTTTCCCGCGGATGTCGCCACAACTCGCGCGGACGTCGCAATTTTTGTCCACCTACCTTGGAGGGCGGAGATCCGCCAAGGTCCCTCTGTCGTCGGCTCAAGGATGGCGGTCTTCCGCGCTCCGCACAAAAAAGAGTGAGTGGACAATATTTTCG
>JAAZJE010000122.1 GCA_012800515.1 Clostridiaceae bacterium | reverse complement strand
CTTATGGAAAGGCTTTTCGCATTATTTACTATCGCATTAGATACTTGTTTGGGGAAAACTGACACAATATTGCAGACTGACGAAATCTATAACGAGAATCACGGAAAATTTTACGAAAACTCAAAGATAAATCGCCCTTGACCTGCGGTGAGCATTCCTTTAGAATATCGAGTGATTTGCGATTTTTTTAGGTCGGTACGGAGAAAGGATGATAGCTTTGAAGAAAGTCAGATTCACAGAACTAGTACTGCGGGACGGAAATCAGTCCCAACTCGCCACACGAATGCCATTTTCGGACTTTGCCGATGTGCTCCCGGAATTGGACAAGGCCGGCTTTGCGAGCATAGAAGTCTGGGGCGGCGCTACTTTTGATACTTGCCTGCGCTACCTGAAGGAGGATCCGTGGGAAAGACTACGTCAGATACGCAAGGCTTGCCCCAATACAAAGTTGCAGATGCTCCTGCGCGGACAGAACCTGCTCGGCTATCGTCATTATCCGGACGATGTGGTCCGAGCTTTTATTAATCGCGCTGTAGCGAACGGGATCGATGTAATTCGGATTTTCGATGCGCTGAACGACCCGCGCAATGTCGAGCTGGCGATCGAAGAAACGCGCAAGCAGGGTGCGGAGGCTCAGGCGGCGATTTGCTATACCATCAGCCCGATCCATGACCTGGACAGCTATGTGCGCCTGGTGCGTCAATTCGAGGATATGGGCGCAACTTCTCTGTGCATTAAAGATATGGCCGGTATCATGTTGCCGGATCAGGCGGAGGAACTGGTGCGAGCGATCAAGGCCGTTTCGGACTTGCCGTTACATATTCATACCCATACCACGACCGGCATGGCAATGATGTCGCTTTTGAAGTCGGTTGAGGCCGGCGCCGATGTCATCGATACCGCTATGTCTTCGTTCTCGGGCGGAACTTCACATGCGCCGACGGAGACCATGGCGGCGGCGCTCGAGGCTTACGGCTATGACACCGGCCTGAATCAGAGACAGTTGAAGACGATCAACGATCTCCTGTCTCCTCTTCAGGAAAAGTACCTCGAGGACGGAAGCCTGGATCCGCGAGTCCTCACCACTCGCACGGATGCCCTGGTCTACCAGGTTCCGGGCGGGATGATTTCCAATCTGATTGCCCAACTGAAGATGTTCAATGCCAGCGACCGTCTGGAGGAGGTCTTCGACGAGGTTCCGCTGGTGCGTAAGGATCTCGGCTATCCGCCCCTGGTCACTCCGATGAGCCAAATGGTCGGCGTGCAGGCCGTGAACAATGTTCTCGGCAAAGAGCGTTATGCCAATATTTCCCGCGAGATCAGAGCCTATATCGCCGGTGAATACGGACGGGCACCCGGAGAGATTAATCCGGAATTGGTTAAAAAGGTGCTCGGTGATGCCGAACCGTTGCAGGTACGCTTTGCCGATACCATGGAGCCGGGTCTGGAACGGGCGAAAAAGGATGCCGGGCCGTTGGCGCGCGATATTGACGACGTGCTCTCTTATGCGACCTTCCCGCAAATCGCCCCGGACTTCTTTGCCGAGCGTGAGAAGCGTGAGCAGAATATTCAGAAATACACGATCAGGAGGCTTGAATAATAATGGTGCCGTACTTGTTGGAATTTTTTCTACCGCGGACTTTGACCGCAAAGTTGTTTTTAAGCGCCGCGGAGCAGGAATGGACCTTCGGTCAGCTGGCGCTGATTGCCGTGATCGGCTTTGTTCTCGTGATTATCGTCCTGGGTGTGATTACGTTGCTGATTAAGGCTGTCGGCATAGGCGTAGATAAGTTCAATGCCGGCCAGAAAGTAGTGGACAATGCCTCAGCGGTCTCGCCGCAGGGGACCGCCGCCGGGGTTGCGATCGAGAAAGTTCCGGCACCGGGTTCCGTGGGCGAGATAGCCCTGCACGATGTTCCCGAAGAGACGGCCGCGAAACTGATGGCTATCGTAGCCAATCAACTGGACGTTCCCCTGAATGAATTGCGTTTCCGCTCAATTCGCGAAATTAAAGATGATGAGTAACTGTCAGCAGAGGAGTATCGGACAATGAAATACGAAGTAGTTCTAAACGGAAAAAAGTATGAAATCGAAGTAGAACGCGGTGAGGCGATCCTTATTGATGTAAGTGATGTTCAGGCGGTTGCTCCCGTGGCTCCCGCTCCTGTAGCGGCTCCGGAGCCCGCCGCGGTTGCCGCACCTGTCGCGGTCTCCGCCGCTGTTACGAGCGGTGAGGTAATAGCCGCTCCTCTGCCGGGTAAGATTCTCTCGCTGGCGGTTGAACAGGGAGATGCGGTTAAGGCCGGTCAGTTGATTTGCATCATCGAGGCTATGAAGATGGAAAATGAGGTTCTCTGTCCGCGCGACGGAACTATTGCGGCGGTACAGTCCGCCGTCGGCGCCACTGTCGAGACCGGCACCCCGATAGTCGTTTTGGTGTAGACCGCGAACCGGATTCACATATAAATTAGGTAGGAGAATGAATTGAACGTACTTGAAGTATTAGACAATCTATGGAAATCATCCGGATTTTCGATGATTGCCGCTAGCTGGCAGAATATGTTGATGATTCTGGTGGCTTGCTTCATGCTATATTTGGCGATCGTCAAAAAATTCGAGCCGCTATTGTTGGTTTGTATTTCGTTCGGCATGTTGCTTTCGAATTTACCACTATCCGGGCTCTATAATCCGACGCTTTTTGCCGATGGTAAAGTTCCGGGTCTGGGTCAGATTGCCGCTCAGGGAGGCCTGATCGATCTTCTATATTTGGGTGTTAAGCTGAACATCTATCCCTCGCTGATTTTCTTGGGAATCGGTGCGATGACCGACTTCGGACCGATGCTGGCGCGGGTTTCCTCAATGTTCCTGGGCGCGACGGCGCAGTTGGGCGTCTATGCGGCTTTTATGTTTGCTATTTTACTTGGGTTTGCTCCCACCGAGGCGGCCAGTATCGGCATTATCGGCGGAGCCGACGGTCCGACGGCGATTTTCCTGACTTCCAAATTAGCACCGCATCTGCTGGCACCGATTGCTCTGGCTGCGTACTCTTATATGGCCTTGATTCCGATGATTCAGCCGCCGATTATGCGTGCTTTGACCACCAAAAAACAGCGTGAAACAAAGATGGAACAGCTTCGTGAGGTTTCCAAGACCGAGAAAATTATTTTTCCGATCGTCTGCACGATCTTTGTTCTGCTCATCCTGCCCTCGGTGGCACCGTTACTTGGCATGCTGATGCTGGGTAATCTCTTCCGCGAGTGCGGTGTGGTCGATCGGCTGAGCGATACGGCTCAAAACGCCTTGATGAATATTGTTACCATTTTCTTGGGCACATCCGTCGGTGCGACCGCGGTAGGTTATGACCCGATTACTCAGACCGGCTTCCTCAGTTTGGCTACGATTAAGATCGTCGGTCTGGGCCTGGCGGCCTTTGCGATCAGTACAGTCGGCGGTGTGCTCGGCGGGCGTGTGATGTACAGGCTCTCGGGCGGGAAAGTAAATCCGCTCATCGGCTCCGCCGGCGTTTCCGCGGTTCCGATGGCGGCGCGCGTTTCTCAGATCGAAGGTCAGCGCGCCAATCCGGGCAACTTCCTACTGATGCACGCAATGGGACCCAATGTCTCGGGAGTAATCGGATCGGCAATTGCAGCCGGCTTCTTACTGGCGGTGTTTGGCGGTTAGTCTAGTACACGTTAATAGTCAGGTCGGCGAGAATTCAACAGACAAGATTCGCTGACCTGTTGTTTAGGAGGATTAGTAATGGTAAAGCTGTTTATTCCCGGTCCGACCGATGTTGCGCCGGAAGTCCTGGCTCAGTTATCGCGCCCGATGATTTCGCATCGCGACACAGAAGCCACGGAGCTACAGTCCCGAATCAGTCGCAATTTGCAGAAAATAATGCAGACTGAGGAAACGATTCTGCTTTCCGGATCATCCGGAACCGGCTTGATGGAAGGAGCGGTACGCTCATGTACACGTCACCGGGCGGCGGTATTTTCCATTGGAGCTTTCGGACAGCGCTGGTTCGAGCTCTGTAAATCAAATGCGGTGCCGGCAGATCTATTTGCCGCCGAACTGGGGGAGATTACACGTGCTGAGGATATAGCGGCTGCTCTGGAAACCGGGAAGTATGATCTGGTCTGCGTGACACATAACGAGACCTCGACCGGAATTGCCAATCCGCTGGCGGAAATAGCCGCTGTAATGCGTCGTTTTCCGGAGGTGGTCTGGTGCGTCGATGCGGTGAGTTCTTTGGGCGGCGAAGATATCCCGGTCGATGAACTGGGGATCGATGTTTGCATCACCTCGGCGCAGAAGTGTCTTGCCTTGCCGCCGGGATTGGCACTCTGCTCATTCAGTGAGAAGGCGCGCCGAGCGGCAAATGAAGTCCCCTCAGAGCGCAGAGGTCTGTATTTCGACCTGCTCAATCTGGATCGCTTTGTCCGCGAGAAAAAGTGCCAATATCCGTCGACGCCGCCGCTTTCCCTGTATTACGCTCTCGACCATCAGTTGGAGCGGATCCTTGCCGAGGGGCTCGAGGCGCGCTTTGCCCGGCATCTCGAATTGGCCGAGTTGACTCGTGAGTGGGCGCGAAAGCATATGGCTATTTTCGGTGATCAGGATCACCTGTCCCACACCGTGACCTGCATCGACAATGTGCATAATATTGATGTGCCGCAACTGATAAAGAATTTGGAGCAGCGGGGTTATCTGATTTCCAACGGCTACGGTCAGTTGAAGAATCGTACTTTCCGAGTCGCTCATATGGGCGAACGCAGTCGAACGGAGATGGAGACAATGCTGGCCGAACTCAGCGCGGTCTGCATGGAATTGCGGCATTAAGCCCGCAAAGGCATAAGGAGGGAAATTTATGCCGGGAAAAATACTGGTAACGGAAAAGCTGGCCGCCGGACCCTTGGAAGATCTGAGGACCCAAGGCTTTGAGGTCGATGTTCGTTTGGGACTGTCGCCGGAGGAACTGCGGAGGATTATCGGGGGGTACGCCGCCCTGATCGTTCGTTCCGCAACTAAGGTCAATCGAGAGTTGCTGGATGCGGCAACTAATATGATCGTCGTCGGACGCGCCGGCACCGGAGTGGATAATATCGATGTCCCTTACTGCACGGAGAAAGGCATTGTCGTTGTTAACACTCCGACGGCCAATACTATGGCCGCCGCCGAGCTGACCGTCGGACTGATCTATGCCTTGTTCCGCAATATCTGTCTTGCCGATCGTCTGGTGCGGCAGGGAGATTTCCGCCGCAATCTCATGACCGGGAGTGAACTGACCGATAAGAAGGCGGCGCTGGTCGGATTGGGGCGTATAGGCTCGACCGTGGCGGAAAAGCTCCGCGGAGTCGGAATGGATGTCATTGCCTACGATCCTTATGTGGCGACCGAACGCTTTGAGAGATTGAAAATAGAACGTTGCGAAAGCCTGGAGGGGATGCTACCACGCGCTGATGTGGTTAGTATTCATATGCCGCTGACGCCCGATACGGTCAATATGATCGGAGCGAAAGAGCTGGCGCTGTGCCGGCCGGGGGTGCGTGTGGTCAATGCCGCCCGCGGCGGACTGATTGACGAGACGGCACTGTACGAGGCGCTAGTCAGCGGACATGTTGCCGGTGCTGCGCTGGATGTGCTGGCGGAGGAGCCGAATTACAACCTGCCGCCGGAGAAGCAGACTTTCGACCATCCTCTGCTTCATCTGCCGAACGTTATTTATATGCCGCATTTGGGAGCGAGTACGTACGAGGCTCAGAACCGGGTCGGCGAGGGAGTGGCCGATGCCGTTGCCGGAACTTTGCGCGGCGAAATGGTCTCGGCGGTTAACCTGCCGGGAATTACAGCGGCGGAGGCGATTCGCCCGTATATCAGCCTGGCGGAGAAGCTGGGAGCGATCTATTACCAGTCCGGCAATCACGGTCTGGACTGGGTTGAGGTGGCCTACAGCGGCTCGCTTCTGGGCGAGGAGACCGGTCTGCTGACCCTTTCGGTGCTCAAGGGCATCCTGACGCCGATTACCGACCAACGCCTGAATTTCGTCAATATCCGCGCCAATGTCGAGGAATTAGGGATTAAGGTGACGGAAAAGAAAGATCCCGAACAGGACGTCTTCGAGAATCTGATCCGGGTAACTTTCGGAAGCGGGAGTGAAGAACTTTGTGTCTCCGGCACGATTTTTGCCCGCGATCGGGAGATGTTGGTCAGCTTCTACGGCTACACAATGGACTTTGAACTCTGCCCCTATGTTCTGGCGATTCATAACAATGATGTGCCGGGGATTATCGGCCAGGTCGGTACTATACTCGGCAACGCCGGGGTCAATATTGCCTCCATGCATTGGAGTCGCAAGCTCGACCGTGGGCGCGCTCAGGCCTTCGTTGGGATCGATACACCGATCAGCGAGGAATTGTACCGGAATCTCACGGAGATTGAGGGTGTTATACGCGTCAGCCGCCTGTTCTTCTGATTGTATCCTTATGCGTCAGCGCTGTCGTGAGTCGGCCGCCGGCGAAATACGGTAGAAAACAAAAAGGGCCATCCACATTTTGGGATGGCCCTTTTGGTGCCCAGAACCGGAATCGAACCAGCGACACGCGGATTTTCAGTCCGCTGCTCTACCGACTGAGCTATCTGGGCAAACAATGACCGACCTCTTTCGAGGTCAGTCTTATTGTGGCGACGCAGAAGGGACTCGAACCCTCGACCTCCAGCGTGACAGGCTGGCATTCTAACCGGCTGAACTACTGCGCCATCGGCTGGTGGGAACTACAGGGCTCGAACCTGTGACCCCTTGCGTGTAAAGCAAGTGCTCTTCCGGCTGAGCTAAGCTCCCAAGTTCCATGCGGCGGCTCCGCAAGCAACGAAGGAGAGTATAGCCCAAGCAGATTTATTTTGTCAAGCATCATATGTTAATATGCGTAAAGAAAATACAAAAGGCAGGGGAAATAGCTATGAGCGTTGACTTAACAACCAGATCGGACAAAGAAAGCAAGGTTCTGTATCCGGAACTCACGAATGCGACGCTATTCGCAACGATTCCGCAAAATCTCCGGGCACTCTTTGACCGCTATACCTATCCGTGGGAGATCCTATCTGTTTTGGGCGATTATATTCGGGAACTTGGCGCGAGTCTGCCGCGCTCGGAATATGAGGAGATTGCCCCGGGGATATGGGTGGCGCACAGTGCCGCAATTCATCCGACCGCTGAGTTGACGGCTCCGACAATTGTGGAGCCCGGAGCCGCGGTGCAGCGGAATGCTTATGTTCGCGACCGAGTCTATCTGGCTGCGGAGTCCGTGGTTGGACATTTATGCGAGGTAAAAAACTGCATCCTGCTCAATCAGGCTCATGTAGCACACTATAATTATGTCGGCGACAGCATCGTGGGCAATCGCAGTCATTTAGGGGCGGGCGTGATTCTATCCAATTTGCGTTCGGATCGGCGACTGATCGAAATTCGTTACAAAGGCGGACGGGTGCCTACCGGCGTATTGAAAATGGGCGCTGCGCTCGGCGACGATACGGAACTCGGTTGCGGTGCCGTGCTCAACCCCGGAACCGTGATAGGACAAAGGGGCGTCGTGCGTCCCCTTGCTTCGGTAATCGGCTTTGTGCCGAGTCGACATATTTACAATAAGGACGGCAGTGTCACGCCTTACAGTTCGGAATAAACAACTTTACCCATCACCATACTGAGACGGACGTTCAGGCTCGCATCCATCAGGACGATATCCGCGTCGCGGCCGACGGCGACCATGCCCTTGCGGTCGTCGATGCGAATGCGTTGCGCCGGAGTCAGAGAAGCCATGCGTACGGCCTCGGTCAGCGGGATGTCCACCTCTTTGTGCAGATTGGCGACCATTTGGGCGAGAGGTGT
>JAAZJE010000121.1 GCA_012800515.1 Clostridiaceae bacterium | reverse complement strand
GGCTGACCGTTGATCAGGAACTGAAGTCCCCGCACCTCCACCGTACGCACTCCGAACGGCTCATCGTAGGCATCGACGAGTTCATCGCCCTTATAAAGCTCGACGTTCGCGTTGTACAGGTAAGCGTTCAGGGGTTGCCAGAGCCGCAAGTTCTCGATAGCGACGGAAATATCCGTCTTGCCGTCGGAAAAACCAGCGACGACCTCGACGCCGGCTTCGTCAACTACCCGTACCTTAACCCGATCGTAATCGCCCTTTGCCTCAACCGCAAAATTGACCTGCGCCCGAGCGGCTTCCAGGTCAACATCGTAAGTAATGGCTATATCCTCTATATAGGTGCGCGGCGTTGTGTAGAGACGCACGTAGCGGCTCAGTCCGGCATAATTGAAAAAGTCGAAATTCTCGCTGACTTTGCGACGAATCCGGCCGTCGGCATCGACTGTCTCCGAGTAATTGCCGACCGGCAATGTCGTGTAGTCGAGCAGGTTGCTGACCCGAATCGTCAGGCGATTTTTGCCCGGTCGGATCAGAGAGTTGATCTCACCTTCAAAAGGCAGGAAGCCACCCTTGTGGTGCATCAGGAATTCGCCGTTGACGTAAACATCCGCCTCGTGCGTGGCCGCATCGATTCGCAGCATAATCCGCTGGTCGAGCAGGTTCCGAGCTACCGTGAACTCGCGCTCGTACCAAACGAAACCGCAATGCATGCGAATATCGCGAGTTACACCCTGGTCGTTAAACGAACCGGGGACAGCCATCGTGCGACGAGTCGGCAATGGCTTATGCACATCTACCGGCTTTTCCTCCGTGTCCACCATGAACTTCCAGATCCCGTTCAGAGGCTGGACTGTTCTGGTCTCCGATAAAATAGGGTACAACATAGACATCTCCTTTTGTAAGATATTTATGCATATTGTACCATTATTCAACTGTTATTCCACGACTATTCGAGGATCAATTTCCCATCTTCAATCCGCATTTTTGTGCCGAAGGGCGCCGACATCTCCGCCAGACGTCGCAGAATACTGTCGTCCTCCGCCACTCTCGGCCAGCCGATTTGGGAATGGCGCATGCCGAATCCCAGCTCTACGGGCAACATTTCCAGATGTTTCAGCTCGCCGTTCTCGATCTCAAAATAGGGAATCACGGCCTCCATCATGACCTGTTGATATTGGAGACCGGTGGTAAAGTTCTTGGTCCGGGTTCTGAACACTTCGTAAATGCCGGCATCGGGCGTCAGACCATATTTGCGATAATAATCGTCGGGCATGATGGCGCAGTTCTCCAACTGCAGGATGAAGTCGCCCAATGAATAGAAAATAGGCAGACCTTTGTATATCTCTACGGGTTGGAGAAGATGGGGACCATGGCCGATGACCGCGTGGGCTCCGGCATCAATGCAGCGATGAGCAAATTCCCGCAGGAAGTCTCCTACTTCCTCTTTACTGTCGCCGCAGATCCGATGGTTATGTATCGATACCAGCACCACATCCGCCTGGAATGCCGCATCCCGGATGGAACGCTCGATTCTCGTCATATCGGTCTCGGACAGAGTATAACTAATTCCGGGTTCGCCGACCTTAAAAACGGTCTCACAGAACTCCAATGTATCCGGCTCTAACGGCGGCCTATAACCCTCGGCACGAACAATTTTCTCATAGGCATTTAATTTTGTTTCATCAGCGATTTGCGAAAGCCGATCCAGATCATCTTGGGACACATAGACCGTCTTTTCGGTACGCAGAGGATTGATGCCGGGCCGACCGGGCAGATCCCGGGACTGTTCACCGGCCTCGGCGCCGGGCGGATAGCTCGACGCGCAGGCAATCAAAGCCGCCCTTCCCGAAGGAGTAGGCAAATACACCGGTCGAGAGGCCTCGGCCAGGCTCCGACCGCCGCCGCTAGAGGGCAGACCCAGCTTTTTGAAATTGTCCAGGGTCTGTAAAAAGCCGGGGCGGTCATAATCCATGCAATGGTTGTTGGCCGGAGTGGTTACATTGAAGCCGAATTCCAGCACATCCGCCAAAACCTCCGGCGAAGTACGCAACCAGGTACCTCCGCTGATGGCACCCGCATAGCAGTCCTCACAGACCGTGGTCTCCAAATTAAAGAAACGGACATCCCCGCGCAGTATGTAATCCCGTACCGCTTCGAAACCGTCATAGTACTTAGGTAAACGCTTTTGTATCGCGCAATCGCCGACTGCCGTAATCTTCATATTGAGCCTCCGTTGAGCATCTGTATTTTTGTACCGTTGTGTTATTGTGCCACCTTCAGTTGCGCCAAATCTTCAAGTACCGCATGTAAAAAGCGTATGCTCGGCTCGACGCCGTCGATGCGCATATATTCATCCACGGTATGCGCATGGTCACCGGTCGGGCCCAGACCGTCAATTGTAATCGCACCGCAATTTGCGGCGGTATTGCCGTCCGAGCCGCCCCCGCGCGCCTCGGGCTCGAGTTCAAAAGGAAGTCCCATACCGAGTGAAAGTTCGCGCAAATGCTCGGCATAGCGCTTGGTACGTTCATCGGGCACCCACGGAGGACGCGTACGGCGGTCAACCTCGGTCACGATTATACCGACGGAACGGGCGTGTTCCCCCAGTTCCGCCAGCTTCGCGAGCACTTTGTCCTGCTCATCAAGGGTCTTAATACGCACATCTATCGTCAGTTCCGCGAAGTCGGCAACTATATTCGCCGCTTTGCCGCCCTTGACGATCCCGGGATTGACCGAAGTGCCGACCTCTCTATTGTTCAATTCCGACAGAGCAACGATCCAATAGGCCATCTCGGCAATCGCGGATCTGCCGTCTTTGGTGAACATACTGCCGGAGTGGCAGGCCTTGCCCGCAAATTGGAAAGTGGCACGTAAAATTCCCTTGCGTTCAATACAATGATAACCCTCCTGCGCGGACGGCTCCAAAACGAAAGCATGATCGCTACGCTTAGCATAAGATTTGATCAAAGGAGTGGAATAAATGCTGGAAATTTCCTCGTCGGTATTAAAAATCACGGCGATATTAAGCGCTTCGTTCGCCTCAGGCGACAGGGCCAACAATGTGTGCACCAGAGCCAGACAGCCTTGCTTCATATCGTAAACGCCGACGCCGTAGGCCCGTTCTTCGTCGCGGGTAAAAGGTCGCTTCGCGGCCTCTCCCGCCGGGAAGACCGTATCCATATGTCCGAGGAGCAGGGCGTCAAAACGTTCCGCCAGACGATTCTTCAGCACTACGCACTCGCCTATATTGGGCGAGAGATTGTGGCGCTCAATCAGCCAGCCTCGTTTTAGCAGGGGCTCGGCCAAAATTGAGCCCATCAGGGTTCCGCCTTCGGGAGCCCCGCGCCCGCTGTCGATATTAACAAGCGTTTCCAGATCCAGGAGAAAATCCTCCGGAGAAAACGTGTCGTTTTTTGTGTTCAAACAACTTTCGGTAGAAATAGCCCGCATACTCACCTCATCTAAGCTCCGTTGGGGCAGCTGTATTATTGTGCCGCCTTCAGTTGAGCCAAATCCTCAAGAACAGCATGGAAAAAGCGGATATTCGGTTCAACGTCATCGAGTAGCATATACTCGTCCGCGGTATGGGCATAGTCGCCGCCCGGACCCAAAGCGTCAACTGTAATCGCACCGCAATTGGCGGCGGTATTACCGTCGGAAGCCCCCCAACCTACCCTAATTTCAAAGGGTATTCCCATGCTAAGCGAAAGTTCGCACAAATGCTCGGCATAGCGCTTGGTGCGCTCATCGGGCATCCACGGGGGACGTGTGCGACGATCAACCTCGGTCACGATGATGCCGACGGAACGGGCGTGTTCCCCCAGTTCCGCCAGCTTCGCCAGCACTTTATCCTGCTCCTCAAGGGTCTTAATACGAACATCTATCGTCAGTTCCGCGAAGTCGGCAACTATATTCGCCGCTTTTCCGCCCTTGACGATTCCGGGATTAACCGAGGTTCCGGTCTCCTTACTGTTCAATTCCGACAGAGCGGCGATCCAATATCCCATCTCGGCAATTGCGGATCTGCCGTCATCGGTAAGCATGAGAGCGGAGTGACAGGCTTTGCCCTCAAATTGGAAGGTGGAACGCAAAATCCCCTTACGCTCGATACAGCGACCGCCGTTCTTCATGGACGGTTCAAAAACAAAGGCATAATCGCTACGCTCGGCATAGGATTTAATCAAAGGAGTAGAATAGACGCTGGAAATTTCTTCGTCGGTATTAAAAATCACAGCAATATTAAGCGCTTCGTTCGTCTGAGGCGACATGGCCAACAGAGAATGAACCATGGCCAGGCACCCCTGCTTCATATCATAAACGCCGGGTCCGTAGGCCCGCTCTTCGTCGCGGTAAAAAGGACGTTCGGCGGATTCTCCCGCGGGGAAGACCGTATCCACGTGCCCGAGGAGCAGCGCGTCAAAACGTTCCGCCTGACGATTCTTCAGTACTATGCACTCACCAATATTGGGCGAGAGATTATGGCGTTCGATAATCCAGCCTCGTTTTACCAGAGGCTCGGCTAACATCAAGCCTACTCGTGTCGCGCCTTCGGCAGCTCCGCGTCCGCTGTCGATATTAATCAGCTTCTCCAGATCGAGGAGAAAATCCTCCGGAGAAAATGTGTTATCTTTCGTGTTCAAACAACTTTCGGTAGAAATGGGCTTCATATTTATTTACCTTTTCTTAAACCTCCGTCGGGAGTTTTTTCTATTTTACCACTTTCTGTTGAGCCAAATCTTCAAGGACAGCACAAAAAAGCGTATTCTGGATTCAACGCTGTCGAGTTGCATATATTCATCCGAGGTATATGCCCAAGGAGCAAGGCATCAACACGCTCTACCGGGCGATTTTTCAGCACTATGCATTCCCTATATCGGGCGAGAGATTGTGGCGTTCGATCAGCCAGCTTCGTTTAACTAGGGGCTCGGCCAAAACCGAGCCCACCAGAGTTGCACCTTCAGGGGCTCCGCGCCCACTGTCAATGTTCACCAGCGCTCCCAGGTCGAGGAGAAAATCTTCCGGAGACAACGTATTGTTCTTCATGTCAAAACAATTCTCGGTAGAAATAGTGTCTATACTCACCTTTTCGGGCATCCTAGCCTTTGATCGCTCCGGAGGTCAAGCCCTCCATCAATCGGCTCTGGAAGATCGCATAAACAATCAAAACCGGCAGCATTGCGAAGATACAAACCGCCATAAGCGGTCCCCAATCCGTACGGACGGCGTTGGCAACCTGCATCTTCATCACACCCAAGAAGACTGTCTTTTTGGCTTCAGTACTAATCAAAGTCATCGCCAATAGATAGTCATTCCAGTAATCCAGGAAGCCGAAAACGCCTATGGTAATCAGTCCCGGTTTGGTAAGAGGAAACATAACCCTCCAGAAAGTCTGAGAATAACCGGCACCGTCGATGAAGGCAGCTTCTTCAAGTTCCGTCGGCAAACTCTTAAAAAACGCGACCATGACAAAAACCGAGAATGCCATATTAAAAGCCGCGTAAACAAGGACCAATATGCTACGCGTGTCGTATAAGCGCAAAACCAAGGCGACAAAGAATACCGGAATCATACAGATAACGCCCGGGGTCAACAGCCCGACCATTAGATAACCATACAGAAGACCGGAACGCTTTAACTTGCCGCGGGCAATGACATAAGCCAGCATTGAGGCCGAGAAAATATTCAGGACTTCCGCCCCGGCAACGATAAAAATCGTATTGAGGAACATGTCCAAAATTCCGGAATGCTGCAAACCGAAAGTATAGTTGCTCCACTGCGGTTCGGCCGGCAAGTTCCAGAAATTGGCATAGAACTCTTTGTTTGTCTTGAGCGAATTCATCAGCATGAAGACAAATGGAATAACAATCGTAACAACATAAAACAGCAACGGAAGACGAACTAGGATATCGGAAATTATTTCCCTTAGGCTCCGCGGTGAGCGACGGCGTTTTTTAAGCTTCAGTTTTTTCATAATTGTTTCCCCCTAGTACTCGTAGACTTCGCGCTTGGTTACAGCCATAATAAGTAGCGCCATAAGTGAAGTCAAAACAAGAATCGCAAAAGCCACCGCAGAACCGTAACCGTATCTGCTTTCGCCGCCGAAGGAAACGCTGTACATATATGTTGTAAGAATCTCCGAGGCACGATTTGGCCCTCCGTTTGTCATCATGAAGATAACGTTAAAGCCTAGCCCGCTGGAAGTAACGATGAAGAACAATAGTGATGTACGCACATGTTCCCAAATTAAAGGGATGGATATCATAAACGTTTGACGGATATTGCCGGCACCGTCAATTCGTGCCGATTCAAAAATCGAGGTCGGAATATTCAGAATTGCCGCCATAAACAGCACCATGTAAAATCCCGTTGATTTCCAGGCCATAACAAAAATAATTGTGTTTTTCACAAGTGTGCGATCGCCCAGCCAACTCTTTCCTTCGAGACCGATCAGGCGGAGCAGACCGTTGAGAAGCCCGATATTCGGGTTCAGAACACTCATCCACAAAACGTTGATGATAACGGCAGGGACAACGGAAGGGAAAAAGAACAAGACACGGTAGAAACCCCGTTCGCGCAAGCGCTTCGAACTAAGAAGCGCGGCCAAAAGTATGGCAAAAGTAAAGACTACGGCCGTATTAATCAAGAAAATATAGAGATGATTGCCCGCTGCTTTCCAAAAAATAGGGTCATTCAGCAGAGTTTTGTAATTCTGAAGGCCGGCATAAGTCATATGCATGGACGTGCCCCGCCAGTTAAAGAGGCTTATAACCAAGCCCAGGACAGTCGGAATAAAACGGAATATGGTGTAGAGCAAGAGTCCCGGAAGAGCCATATAAAACAAGAAAAAATAGCGCTGCCGTTTCTGTCTCTTCAGGCTCAACACCACCTCGGACAGCTGGTGCTGCTGTTTGGAGGCCTTGAGTATTCTTTCATTTTTCATGATACTTTCCTCATAAGAAGATCTTCGGGAGGAGAAAATTCCTCCCGAAGATCTTGGGTTCGTATTATTTGGTAGCGTTATAATTAGCCAACGCCTCCATCACTGAGGACAGATCATACTCGCGTTTAGTAATGCTGTCATCAGCGAGTATCTGGGCATAGATTCCGTTCAGAGCATCAATAACTTCGTCTACCGAAGTCCCCTCTAACGTAAGACCGCTGATCTTATCATTTATAACCGGACCGAGGCTCGGGTAGAAAGACGGAGCCATAGCGCGGTAACCGATTACCCTGCCGGAATCAATGGCCGCCCACGAAGAAGCTGTTGAGGAGGGCAAAAGAGAACCGAAATTGGTGCTAAAATCTTTGACTGGGAGACCGTTCATAGTAATGCCGATAACTTTCTCCATAGTCTCTTTGTTGGAGAGCATATAGCGATAGTATTCCTTCACCAAATCTTCATTCTTGGTTTTGGCTGAGACTGCACTGACTACGCCGGTCACGTGGAGATACGATGCCTCGCCCTTCTTCTGAGTCGGGAAAGGCAGATAGGTGAGATCAAAGCCGTCCGGCCAGTTGTCTCCCATCTCGGCCTCCAACCAGGATCCGCAGGGATAGAAAAGAATATTACCGTTGCAAAACTGCATCTGGAGTTCGGTAATTACCAGAGTTCCAGACATAGTTTCGACGTAACCCTTGTCAACCAGATCTTTGGTCAGCTCCAGAGCCTTTCTGACTGCTGGATCACTCCAGGAATCTGCTGCCGGGTTCTGAGTTTTTCCGAAAGCCTCGAGACTGAGCGTAGTCAGCAAAGGGTTGAACCAATACTGATAGAAATACTCAGCTGCAGAGCGGGTTGAATAGGACAGCAGATATTTGCCGTCCGCCTTGGCTTTTTCACCCAGAGCGTAAAACTCATCCCAAGTTTCCGGAACGGCATAACCCTTTTCCTTGAACATATTGGCGTCGTACCACAGTCCCGATGTAAAAATCGAGTCGGACATGCAGTAATGCTTCCCGTCAACAAAACCGAAAGTCATCATGGGGAAAGCAAGTATGTCGCCCAGTGTTTTGCTTGGGTCGTCGACGCAGGGAACATCATAAAGGAAGTCCAGCGGTTTGCAGACTCCTTCACTGATAGCGGCATAGTAATCATAGAATCCACTGTTGACGTCAAATATGTCCGGCGGATCGTCGGCCATAACGCGGCGGCGCAGGATATCGGCGGCTTTATGGTCATAGACAATGGTTGTCTCCAGACCCGGCAACACCTCCTCCAGCTTTGCCAAAATCGGATCAGCCATCTGCCCCTGTCCGCCAACCATGAACAAGACGTCCAGCTTGCGCCCGGCATACGAATCTTTGTCCCCTTCTACTGTCGTTCCGCCGGTATCGGCCGGAGCCTGACAGGCGCTGAGCGAGGCAAAGAGCATCACCAGACTCAAAAGCAACAGCAATGCCTTTAGCCCAAAGTGACGCGCACTTCTCTTCTGCTTTTTCATTTGTTCCTCCTTCTTCGCAACTATTGAATTTAGATTATTAGTATGCGAAACTACCGCAATTGTAAAATATACGGTCGAAGCGCACAAGGCTGATATTTTGGTTGTATTCTTTTTTTTCTTTGTTTATTACTATAAAAGAGCTATAATTACCACCATGACGATAAGATCTCTAAAACGGAAAGTCTACAATGCCTTCGCGAATCTGAGTATTCGGGGGAAAATCGTCTTTGTTTTCGTGCCGATTCTACTCTCTTTCGTCCTCATCGTGACACTTATCTGGGCGTTGATGACAGATTCGCTACAAAACCAGATCATAGCCAATCATCAACTGATGCTGGAAATTATTCGCCAAGAAATTCAGCGTGAAACATCCTCCCTGATTTTGGCCAGCGAGCGCCTAATGTCCGCTCAGGCCGCACAGCGTTATCTGCTCAGTGACATGAACTTCGACAATTATGAGTCGCTCCTTAAACGTATTCGTCTGCTATTTAACAGAGAAGCAAGCTCCATGTTGCCTTCCGCCGTCGGGGTCTGGCTGCTCAAAGAGCCCGATGATTATGTAGCGGCCGGCGACAGCCGCTTCTCGGCTCCGGAGCGTAGAGAAATTCTCGAAGTGTTCCATGAACGCTATATTGATACCTTAGGCGGACGTTTTATCAGTAGTCCAAATACTAATTTTAGGCGGACGGGGATTTTTCACTATGTGGCCTCTGTTCACGGCACACAGCCATTCCCCCATCCGCCCTGTCTCCTGGTCGTCAATCTGAATAACCGTTTTCTACTTAATATCTTCCGTCTTTATTCGGCAGAACCCGGGGCAATTCGCAGCTCCGTTTACCGAGTGTATGACTTCGAAAACAATCTAATTGCCGCGTATTGCCGGGATAAAAAACCATCGGAATCGCCTGTTGACATCGGAACTGTCGGCTTTGCCGATATGGATCAGACTGTGCAGGGTTGGCAGGTCCGCAATATTAACGGACGGAAATTTCTGCACATTTACCAGACCGTTCACAATCTCGACTGGAAACTCTCCGTGCATATTCCGTTGGACGATGTAATGGCCGGCTCACGCATATATCAGATGGTCTTGATTATCGCCATCCTTCTGGCTTTCCTGCTCTTTCTGCTGTTATTGCGGCTGACCACCAGAGTCATCGTTTCGCGGATCAGTGAGATGGCAGGGACGATGAGTCGAATCAGTAGCGGCGAAATAGAAAGACGTTTCCCGGTCGTATACGGCGATGAGATCAGTCGACTGGGTAATGATTTCAACATTATGCTCGATCGGTTGCAATATCTGACCATTAATGTCGCGAAGCTCAATCTGCGCCAGCGCGAGGCCGAACTCGCCGCACTTCAGAGCCAGATCAATCCGCACTTTTTATATAACACGCTCGAGACTATACGTATGTCCGCGATTGAGGCCGAGGCAGATTCGATCGCCGAACAGATCAAAACTCTCGCTGATATTTTCCGCTATACCGTCGTGCCCGGTGGTCTGAAGGATCTAGTTCCGATCCGCGCTGAACTCGAACATGTGCGCGACTACATCAGAATCCAGCGCTACCGTTTCGGCGACCGCCATGCGATGGAAATTGATGTCGCACCGGAGATTTACGAACTCTACACTCTGCGCCTGATCCTACAGCCGCTGGTCGAAAATGCCTATCAGCACGGCATCCGACAGATGCGTAGCGGCGGTCACATAACACTGCATGGACGGATCGACGGCGAAGAAGTTATATTCACAATAAGCGATAACGGACGCGGCATGTCCGAGGCTCGCTTGGCCGAACTGCGGGCTGACCTTTCCCGTTCTCCCCTTACCCGCCCCAGTCTGCCCTCGATCGGTCTGGTAAATGTCAACGACCGTCTGCGTCTGGCCTTCGGTGATAAATATCACCTTAAGCTGGACAGTCACGAAGCTGTAGGAACAACAGTTTCGCTCAATATTCCCGTCCTCACAACGAACGAGTATTTTGCCAAAGGGAGAGCGGAAGATGACGAAGCAGTTGAATAAAGGCGCCGCCGGATCTAAGGAAAACTCCGCACCGCAGATTGCTTCCAAACCGAGCGAACTGCTGGCCGTCGTCCTCGTCGACGACGAAATTCGCATTCTAAACGGACTCCGCCGTATTATCGACTGGGAAAAACAGGGTTTCACAATCGCGGGAGCTTTCACCGATGCCGCCGAAGCACTGACTGCCATTGTCGAACTGCGTCCCGCGCTGGTTATCAGCGATATCGAGATGCCGAGTATGAGCGGGCTCGAACTGTTAGAGCGTCTGGCTGAGGTCAGCCCGCAAAGCGAGTTCGTCGTTCTCTCCGCTTACGATAATTTCAGTTATGCTCAAACCGCTATGTCGTACGGCGTACAGCATT
>JAAZJE010000120.1 GCA_012800515.1 Clostridiaceae bacterium | reverse complement strand
CTTATGGAAAGGCTTTTCGCATTATTTACTATCGCATTAGATACTTGTTTGGGGAAAACTGACACAATATTGCAGACTGACGAAATCTATAACGAGAATCACGGAAAATTTTACGAAAACTCAAATAACACGCGCCTTGACATGGGTGCGGACTTTGTTGGATAATATATGCCGTTCGGGCAACTGGCATCGGTAGCGGCGGAATACGAACCGCGCCGTGCGGCCGAACGGATAACATATCGGAGGTGTACACATGGCTGTACCTAAGAGAAAATGGTCTAAGGCCAGATCGCGCCGTTCGCGCTCTAATTGGAAGCTGACGTCGCCCAATTTGATTGAGTGCTCGCAGTGCCACGAAAAAATGGCGCCGCATCGGGTTTGCAAGAACTGCGGCTATTACAATGGCAAGGACGTTTTGCAGCTCAGCGCCGATCAAAAAGGCTGAACGGAGCGGCCATAATTTGAGAGGGCAGCGGAGCACAGTATCCGCTGTTTTTCATTCTTTGAGAGGAATTTCAAGAGAAATTCGGTATTGGATAACATATTATGAGATCTTTGGTAGCAATTGTCGGTCGTCCCGATGTGGGCAAGTCCACTCTATTTAATCGTCTGATCGGTCGCCGCCTGTCCATTGTGGACAGCCGACCGGGCGTGACGCGCGACCGCATCTATGCTCCGACGGAGTGGAACGGCCGTGAATTTGTTCTGATCGATACGGGCGGAATTACCGATGGTACGGAAGAGATCATTCCGCGCTCTATGCGGGAGCAGGCGGAAATAGCCATTGAGATGGCGGACGTGATCGTCTTTGTCGTTGACGCTAAAACGGGACTTTTGTCCGGTGATGAAGATGTGGCGATGATGTTGCGCCGCAGTAAAAAGCCGGTGATTCCGGTTGTGAATAAATGCGACACGCAGGCAGTTGAGGACGTGGCGCGCCACGAATTCTATGCGCTGGGCTGGCCGGAGGTTTACCCTATTTCGGCCGAACACGGCCGGGGCACGGGAGATCTGCTCGATGCGATTGTTGCCGCTCTGCCGAGCGTTGATCCGGCGGCGGATTCCGACAAATACACGCCCGGGGAATCCGTAGTTCGGGATTTCGACGACTCGGAGGACGGGGAAGAAGACGAGGGAGCGCCTCCGTTCGAGGCGGATCCGGACAAAGAAATTCGCCTGGCCATCGTCGGAAGGCCGAATGTCGGCAAATCCTCACTGGTTAATTATTTGCTGCGTGAGGAGCGGGCAATTGTTTCGGATATTCCCGGGACCACACGTGATGCGGTGGACACGCAGTTGCGAACGGAGAAGGACGGCGATTTCATCCTTACCGATACCGCCGGACTGCGGCGGCGTAGCCGGGTGCGCGAATCTATTGAATTTTACAGTTATCTGCGGGCTTTGGCCGCGGTGGAGCGGTCGGATGTATGTCTGATCATGCTTGATGCGACAGAGGGCGTGACGGCACAGGACACAAAGGTGGCCGGACTCGTGAACGAGCAGGGGAAGGGTGCCATCTTTGTCGTGAATAAGTGGGACATCAATCGTAGTTGGGAAGAGTCGGCGACGGCGAAGAATCCCGGCGACTACTGGCGACGGCTGATCGCCGAACGTTTCTCCTTTATGGTCTGGGCGCCGGTGCTCTTTATATCGGCGCGGACGGGAGCGGGAACCGGACGGATTCTTCCTTTGGTCCGGGAGGTCTGGCGGAACAGCATACGATATGTGCCGACGGGCGTGTTGAATACCGTTATCAGCGAAGCGCAGGCTCTGACGCCGGCACCGCAGGATAAAGGAAAGCGGCTGAATATCCGCTTTGCGACGCAGGTGCGCCAGGCACCGCCGACATTCGTACTGTTTTGCCGTAACGCGCAGGTGAAGCATTTTTCCTACGAGAGATATATCGAAAATCAAATCAGACGCAACTTTGACTTCAGAGGAACGCCGATTCGGATTTTCTTCCGGGAACAGAAACGGAATGAATAGTATAGACACACACAAATCGTCGGATACGGATTCGTCCGCCCGGAAAAAAATACGGAATATCGCCATAATCGCCCATGTCGATCACGGCAAGACGACGTTGGTCGACTGTATGTTGCGCACGGCGGGAGCTTTTGCCGCCCATGAGCAGCCGGGCGCACGGGTCATGGATTCCGGCGATCTGGAGAGAGAGCGCGGGATCACGATCCTGGCCAAGAACACTTCTGTGAGCTACAAAGGTTATCGTCTCAATATTGTCGATACGCCGGGCCATGCCGACTTCGGCGGCGAGGTCGAACGGGTTTTGAATATGGTTGACGGCGTCCTGCTTGTCGTCGATGCCGCGGACGGACCGATGCCGCAAACGCGCTTTGTTTTGCGCAAGGCACTGGAAAAAGAATTGATCCCGGTCGTCGTAATCAACAAGGTAGACCGCGGCGATGCCCGCATCGGCGTGGTCACCGATATGATTTTTGATTTATTCATTGAATTGGGTGCCAACGAACAGCAACTGGATTTTCCTATTCTGTATGCCTCGGCGCGGGACGGAAAAGCGGCAAGCAGTATCGAAGCGATGGCGGATTCCGTCGATGTGAGCGAGTTGCTTGACGCGATTATTGCCGCAATCCCGGCGCCTAACGGACGGGAGGCGGCGCCGTTACAGATTCTGGTGGCGAATATCGAAGGCGATCCGTATATAGGACGAGTCGCTATCGGACGCATCGAGGCCGGAACAATTGCCGCCGGACAGGCGGTCGGTGTGACTAACTATTATTCGCCCCATCCCCGGTATATAGACAAAATCAGCAAGTTGCAGCGTTTTGAAGGTCTGGAACGGGTCGATATCGACTCGGCCGGAGTCGGCGAAATTGTCTGCGTGGCGGGTATCGACGATATCGGTATCGGCGATACCATTTGTGACCCGGAAGAGATAAACGCTCTGCCTTTCACAAAGGTTGATGAGCCGACGATCGCGATGACTTTCAGCATCAACAACAGCCCTATGGCGGGACGGGACGGAACTTATGTGACCTCGCGTCATTTGCGCGCCCGCCTGTATAGGGAATTGGAACGCAATGTTAGTATGCAGTTGGAAGATACTGATTCGCCGGACGCAATTATTGTTAAAGGACGCGGCGAACTGCACATCTCGATTCTGATTGAGACCATGCGGCGCGAGGGCTACGAGTTCCAGGTCTCACGCCCGCGCGCAATCGAGAAAATTATCGACGGAGAACGGCACGAGCCTATGGAGGAAGTCCTGGTTGAAGTGCCTCAGGATTATTCCGGGGTCGTGATTGAGGCGTTGGGCGCCAGGCGGGGTGAACTGGTTAATATGTCTCCGCCCGAAAAAGGCGCGATTCATCTGATTTTTCGCTGTCCTTCGCGCGGCCTGATCGGTTATCGCACGGAATTTCTGACCGCAACCCGGGGGCATGGTATAATGAACACGGTTTTCTCGGGCTATGAGCCTTGGAAAGGCGAGTTGCCGTTGCGCAATACCGGCGTGCTGGTTGCCAGTGAGGCCGGCGTCGCCAGTGCCTACGGTCTGTTCAATGCCCAGAGCCGCGGTGAGCTTTTTATTGATCCGGGCACGGAGGTTTACGAAGGTATGGTGGTCGGCCGTTCGCTCAGCAGCATGGACATTATTGTCAATGTTTGCCGCCGCAAGCACGCAACCAATATTCGTGCCGCCGGTTCGGATGAGGCGCTCCGGTTGAGTCCGCCGATCAAAAAGAGCCTCGAACAATTTCTCGAGTTTGTCGATACGGACGAACTTTTGGAAGTTACGCCGGAGCATTTGCGCTTGCGTAAACGTATTCTCAATTCCGAGACGCGCCTAAAGGCGCGCTCGCGCGGCGAGAACTGAGCACGGCCGGTCTCTGCATGCAGCCGGAAGATTAGCACTACGGGACTAAAGGGTTAGGGAAAGGAACGGGGCATGGGCTCACGTCAGGTAACGAAAATTCTGTTGACCTTTGCGGCAATAGTACTGTTATTGGCGGCAGTCGGCTTCGGCTTTTTGTCCGGTTTTAATTATGTTGACGGGCAGAATAAACGCTTTCTCAAATATGATGCTGATACGGGTGGAGTTGTCCATGTCCCGCGGGCGACACCTTCGCCGCGTCCGAACGGATCTCAGGAAAAAAAAGACTCGACTTTGCCGGACTCCTCCACAGATGGGGAAATCGGTCCGGGAACACCGGGTGCAATTATGATTTACGTGCAACGCGGCGACAGTTCATCGGAAATCGCCGAGCGTCTTTTCGAGGCCGGAGCAATAAACAGTAAAACCTTGTTTACCATGTTGTCGAAACTCAACGGCTTTGACGGCGGTTATCAGTACGGAACGCACTTCGTGACCGCGGGTATGACTTATGACGAGATAATGTTCCGCCTGACTCTGCCCCCGGTCACGGTCAAGGTTCAGTTCCGCGAGGGGTCGACCGTTGAACAGATGATCGCTGAGTTGCAGAAGCAGGGCGTTCACTTTGATATTGACGAGATGCTACGGATGATCAATAATCCGGCGCGCTATTTCAGATATGATTTTTTGAACAACATACCACTGAGCGCTATGCGGCGGACGCGGTTGCAGGGCTGGCTTTTTCCCGACACCTATGAATTCGACCTCAATACCGACGCCGAACAGATTCTGAGCGTAATTCTGGCAAATACAAATCGCAAACTTCTCCCGGAATATTTTGACCGCGCCGAGGCCCTGGGTATGACAATGGATGAGATTTTGACCCTGGCCTCGATTATTGAGAAGGAAAGTTCGCAAATCGGCGAGATGTATAAGGTCTCGCGTGTTTTTCACAATCGGCTGAAACGCGAGGCGCGGTTGCAGTCCTGTGCGACGGTGAATTATTTGCGAATTTTGGACAATAAACCGCCGATTCTGATCGTAACTTCGGACGATATGAAGAAGAGCAGTCCCTATAATACGTATTTGAATATCGGTCTGCCGCCGGGTCCGATCTGTAACCCCGGTCTTGAGGCGATTCGTGCGGCACTCTATCCGGACACGGACGAGCCGGATCTGTATTATTTCTGTTCGACGGGTGAGGGAACGAATGTCTTTGCCCGCACTATTAGTGAACATGAGGCAAATATTCGCACTTACCTGAACAAGGTTCGCGAAGCCGGCCAGCAAACAATTAAAGATATTAAGGTGGATGAAGACGGTCGTGCCGTCGTGATCGACTAGAGAGCAACGAAGCACCGACGGCTCCGGTGTTGGTTGAAGGGTTGACAATGCCGAATCTGCTCCGGCCGAATTAAGACCGAATCAAATCCAGAATATAGAGCAACAACAGTGTAATTGTACCGACAATGAATTGCCAGTCGAAGGGAAACCATTTGGCGGCGGTCAGTTCCGGTATGGTTACTGTCTTTATGACATAAGCGGAACTTGCTCCGTTCGCTTCGACGGGAACCCGTACCCGGATCCGCTTTCGCTTACGAATAGTAATCGGCTCACCGGAGTCTAGGTCGCCACCGCAGTATTTGCGCATCCCCGATAGGGTGGGAATTAGAAGTAGTAAGGCCGCCGCCGCTCCGGCCAACGTTAAAATCAAATCCCGCTGCGCGTTCGGCGACTCGATAAGCAAAGTCTCGGGCGTGAAGGAGATATAGCCGAGCAAATCAGCGTAAACAACTGCAACGATGAATGCGAGTCGAGCGGTAATTGCCGACCAGACATTGCCGCCGTAACGACGTACCAAACCGAGGACGATATTCAGAATCAGGACGGGAAACGGATTGCCGTGTCCGCTGAGCAGGACGGCAACCAGTGAGGTGCCGAGAATAGCCGCAACTGGTCGGCCCGACTTAAACTGTGCCGTGAGAAGCAGGCCCCGGAAAAACATTTCCTCACAAATTGTCGGCAGAATGACGCCGGCGAGGAGTGGGGCAAGTAAGAGGGAGGACGGTAAGTATGGCAGACCGGCCCAGAGGTCCGGAGCGTAGGAGGCAAAAGGTCGGGAGAGCGGCGGTTCCCAGCCGAGAGAAACATACAGATACATGCCCAGGTTGCTCAGCCCGAGAATCAGAATTGCGAGCAGAATCCCGATCGGCAGGGCGAGGATAAATCCGGCAAAGCCCGGTCGTGCCGCTCCGAAAAGATCTTTGTTCTCCAGACGAAAGAAGAAAAAAGCAAGAACGATGGCCGCGAAATAGGTTGAGAATTGCAGAAGAGCAATGCCGATTGCTCGGTTTGTCAGCAGGGGGAATTCGGTGATTTTGTTCAACCAATGTACTTTGTCCTGTCCGAAGATACCGGGGAAAACGGCAGTTAGCCACGCCGCCGCGATATAGAATATTACGGTTGCGGCGGTAATCAGCAATAGTGCGGTTCCGGCATGATGGGAAGGACGGTTGACGCGGGATGCGGGCGCTACGGAATCGTGGAGGGCGATGACCCGCGATCTGGACTCGCCGTCAGTTGGCGGCGACTTTACCGCTGCTGCTCGATATTCGTGAGGCGCTTCGTCCTCCGTTGTTACGGCTTCGAGCCGTTCATGGGGAATCTCCACTCCGAGGCGTGTCCAGATCTCATTGAGTTCTCTCAATTCACGTTCATATTCGCGCTGACGCTGTTCACTGTCGGAAAGCATGGCGTCGAGATGCGGCGTAGGGTGTTGTCCTGAGTGCAGGGCAGATCTGAGCACGGCGGCGCGCCTCTCGGCCTCCTTATTTTGAGGTGTCCGGTGTCGATTCGCCGTTGCGGGCACTTCAGGTCGGGGATCGGTTTTTCGGTCTCTCTTTGCCATTGAAATTCATGGTATAACGCCGGCAAAATTTCTGCAAGCAAAGCGGCTACGGACGGATGAACGAGCCGTTCCGACTTTTCTCGTGTAAAATAGAAAGTCGAATTATGGAAGAGATGCGGGGAACAAAATGAGAACGTTCAGACGCTTTGTAAGTTATTATCGGCCTTATAAAGGCCTGTTCGCCCTGGATATGGGATTTACCGTTCTGAGCAGTTTGGCGGCACTCGGCATGCCATTGCTGGTGCGTTATTTGTTGAATACGGTTCTGCGGATTGAGGATCATGAAATCATGTTCCGTCAGATTCTCTATGTCTCCGCCGGCCTGCTGGGCATTTATCTGATTCAGGCAATATCAAATTATGTGATTTCTTCGTGGGGACATGTCATGGGCGTCGGTCTGGAGGGCGATATGCGCTCCGATCTGTTCTGCCACATGGAGAAGCTGTCCTTTTCCTACTACGACCGCACAAATACCGGACACTTGATGAGCCGAGTAATTTCCGATTTGTTCGATATTTCCGAACTGGCGCACCACGGACCGGAAAATTTCCTCATGGCGCTCATTAAGTTCACCGGAGCTTTCTGTATTCTCTTCAGAGTGGACATCTATTTGACCTTGATTCTGATCGGCTTGTCGCTGCTGATGATTTTTTTACTCCAATACTACAATAGGCAGATGCAGGGAACTTTCATGGACAATCGACGTAAAATCGCCGATATCAACTCTCTGGTTCAGGATAGCCTGGCCGGGATCCGCACCGTCCAGTCTTTTGCCAACGAGGAGCTGGAGTTGCGGAAGTTCGAAGTGGGTAATCAGGCTTTTCAGCGCTCCAAAAGGGAAAACTATATGGTCATGGGCAAGTACCACGGGGTCAACACCCTGATGCAGGGAATTCTCTATCTGGCGGTGGTTCTGGTCGGCGGGCTTTTCGTGTTGAAAGGGCGGCTGACCGGGGTTGACGTGATTACCTATCTGCTCTATGTCGGAACTTTTCTCGAGCCGATTCGCCAACTGGTGCAGTTTAACGAACAGCTTCAGAAGGGGAAAACCGGCTTTGAGCGGGTACTGGCAATACTGGACACGGAGCCGGAGATTGCCGATTTGCCCACCGCCCGGCCGGCCGGCGAGTTGCGGGGTGAGATCAGCTTTGAGAATGTGACTTTTGCCTATGAGAACGGGGAGACGGTGCTGGAGGATATCAGTCTGACGATTCCGGCGCGGAGTACGGTCGCTCTGGTCGGACCTTCAGGCTCGGGTAAAACCACGTTCTGCGCTCTGATCCCGCGTTTCTATGAGGTGGATTCGGGCGCGGTGCGTATCGACGGAACGGATGTGCGGGATTTTACGCTGGTGTCGCTGCGGGCGAATATCGGCGTTGTGCAGCAGGACGTGTATATTTTTAACGCGACGGTGCGGGATAATATAGCCTACGGGAAGCCGGATGCATTACTCGAGGAAATTGTCAGGGCGGCCGAACAGGCGAATATCCATGATTTTATTATGAGTTTGCCGCAGGGCTACGATACGATAATGGGTGAGCGCGGAGTGCGCTTCTCGGGCGGGCAAAAGCAGCGGGTCTCGATTGCGCGGATATTCCTGATGAATCCGCCGATTCTGATTCTGGACGAGGCAACGTCGTCGCTGGACAACGAATCCGAGCTCTATATTCAGGAGTCGCTGAAGGAGCTCTCGCGCAGCCGGACGAGCATCGTGATCGCGCATCGACTGTCGACAATTCGCGACGCCGATGAAATCATGGTGCTGACCGACGACGGAATCGTCGAGCGCGGCACTCATGCCGACCTCATGGCTCTGAGCGGGGAGTACGCCAAACTCTATAATCTTCAATTCAGTACCGACTGATACTGCCCGAAGATGTCCGTTTAGCAACATATTGAAGCCGGATTGTATCCGGATTGTTATCGAGTTTTGTAAAATTCAGTTAAAATCGTACCAAAAAACAGTTGACAGGGGATTTTTCCTGAGCTACTATGTATTGGCGTTAGACCTTAAAACGACCACAACATATTGTGGTTTGCAACGGAACAGGCCAACCGTAACCGCATCATAATGTACTGACAATCACGTATGAGGCTAGGGAAAACAAGCTTTCCCAAGATAGTGGCGCCGGCGTCGGGTGCGGAGCAAGCGGAATACCGACAGTTGCTCGGAGAAAACGGGGCCGTGCGGTCCGCGAAAATAAAAAGTGGAGTTCGAAAAATGGCTGAGGTGGTACCTTCAAAGGTTAGTTTGGATGTGACGGGAGCGCCGGCGCAGATTTACAAGCGCGACGGCTCGCTGATGCCCTTTGACATTTTTAAGATTCGCGAGGCGATCCGCAAGGCGAACCAGACGATCCCTTACGAAGCGATGAATGCGGAGGAATTGGACGAGGCGGCGGTTCAGGTTGTACGCAGTCTGCCCCGAGGCGTAATTCCGAATGTCGAGCAGATCCAGGACATAGTCGAGGACACCCTGATCCGCTTGGGTCGGATTCAGACCGCCAAGGCCTATATCATCTATCGTGCCAGCCATACGAAGCGGCGTCAGGCTGAAGCGGATCTGATGGATCTGTACAAAGAGATCACCTTCGCGCAGTCCAGCGATGCCGACCTCAAGCGCGAGAACGCCAATATCGACGGCGATACCTCGATGGGCACTATGCTCAAGTACGGTTCGGAAGGCTCCAAATATTTTATCGATCACTATATCCTGCCCGAGGATATGGCTCAGGCACACGCCAACGGCGACATCCATATTCACGACAAGGATTTCTACATGTTGACCGAGACCTGCTGTCAGATCGATCTTCTGAAGTTGTTTGAGTACGGCTTTTCGACCGGGCACGGCTATTTGCGTCAGCCCCAGAGCATACAGAGCTATGCCGCTCTCTGTTGCATCGCCATTCAGGCCAACCAGAACGAGATGCACGGTGGTCAGTCCAGCCCCAACTTCGACTATGCTATGGCTCCGGGCGTGAACAAGACCTATCGCAAGGCCTGGTTCAAGGCGCTGCGCGACTTCCTGGTTTTCTCGGCCGATCTGAGCCAGGATGAGGCGACGGCCATGGCGGACAAATTCGGTGCCGCGCAGCCGACCACCGAGGCGGGGACCGCTCTGTTGGAGAAATTCGTGGCCGGACAGAGCGTGGTTGCCCGGATTGCCTCCGAGCGTAAGCCCCCGGCCCGCAAGGAGATTATCTCGCTCGATAATGCCGCGACGGCCGAGGCGGAACTGCGGGAGTGGCTGGAGAGCGAAGTCGTGTCCGGTGAACTGCAGCTGACCGCGAAACAGGTCGACCATCTGGTCGAACGCACGATCTTCACCGCCCAGGAGACGGCCGAGGTCGAGACCTATCAGGCGATGCAGGCCCTGATCCATAACCTTAATACGATGAATTCGCGCGCCGGCGCGCAGGTGCCGTTCAGCTCGATCAATTACGGTACCGATACCAGCCCGGCCGGACGTCTGGTGATTCACAATCTGCTGGCGGCGACCCGCGACGGACTCGGTAACGGCGAGACGCCGATCTTTCCGGTGCAGATATTCAAAGTCAAAGAAGGCGTGAACTATAATCCCGGCGACCCGAACTACGACCTGTTCAAGGAAGCGATGGCGACGTCGGCGTTGCGCCTCTTCCCGAACTTCAGCTTCCTCGACGCGCCGTACAATAAGCAGTACTACCGCGAGGGCGACTACAATACCGAGGTGGCCTATATGGGTTGCCGCACGCGGGTCATGGCCAATGTCTATGATCCGGAGAATGAAGTGACCTGCGGTCGCGGCAATTTGAGCTTTACGTCGATCAACCTGCCGCGTCTGGGCATCGAGGCGCGCGGTAATTTGGAGAAGTTTTACCGTGATTTGGATGCGTGCATGGATCTGGTTTTCCGCCAATTGCTACACCGCTTTAACATCCAGGCGCATAAGACGGTCAGAAACTACCCCTTCCTGATGGGACAGGGAGTCTGGCTCGAGTCGGACAGCCTGCGCGCGGACGAGGAGGTCGGTCGGGTATTGCGTCACGGAACCTTGACCGTCGGCTTCATCGGACTGGCGGAAACGTTGAAGGCGCTGACCGGTCAGCATCACGGCGAGAGCCCGGCCAGCCAGGAACTCGGCCTGGCGATCGTGCGCCATATGCGCGAGCGTTGCGACCGAATGGCGCAGGAGACAAAAATGAACTTTACCCTGATCGCGACGCCGGCGGAGGGTCTGTCGGGACGTTTTGTGCGGATCGACAAAGAGAAGTACGGCGAGATCCCGGGCGTGACCGATCGCGATTATTACACCAACTCTTTCCATATACCGGTGTATTTCCCGATTCAGGCCGCCAAAAAGATCGCCCTCGAGGCGCCCTATCATGCGCTGACGAACGCCGGTCATATCACCTATGTCGAGATGGACGGCGACACGACCAAAAATCTCGAAGCCTTCGAGAGGGTGATCCGCTGGATGAAGGAGCAGGGTGTGGGCTACGGCTCGGTGAATCACCCGGTCGATCGCGATCCGGTCTGCGGCTATATCGGGATTATTGACGAAGTCTGCCCGCGCTGCGGACGCCGCGACGGCGAGGGACTGACCCGCGAGCAGATGATTGAACTTAAGCGCAGATTTCCGCAGATGCCGGATGCATTCTGCGCCAAGATATAAAGAAACGGAACGACGCGTTGTTGCTATTCGACGGCGCCGTCGAGGAGGATTAGAAAATGAGAACCCCCAATGTTGAAAATGCCAACAAGAAAATTGGCGAAGGTGTTTATTTTCAGCGCATTCGGCGCATCACCGGCTATCTCGTCGGAACATTGAGTCGTTTTAACGACGCCAAGCGCTCCGAAGAGCATGACCGCGTCAGACACGCGATGTAGTCGGTCTCCCGACGAGCGTCGCTGCCCGGAGCGGTCGGATCTTTCGCTGAGCTTTGTCGCGGGATGCCGCCGCGGCGTGGCGTGTCATTCGGTTTAATTTGTGCCTGATTACGTTGACAATCCCGTCATTCGTCTGGCCGGTCTGGTTCATGAGTCGATTACGGACGGCCCGGGTATACGTTTAGCTGTCTTCGTCCAGGGCTGTCCGCACAATTGTCCGGGCTGTCATAATCCGGAGACGCATGATCCGCGCGGCGGTCGCGACATCACGGTTGTGGAAATTATTCGGATCTACGACGACAACCCTCTGCTGAGCGGCGTGACTTTGAGCGGCGGGGAGCCGTTCGAGCAGGCGGCGGCGCTGGTTCCGCTGGCGCGGGCGATCCGCGAGCGGGGCGGCAATGTTATTTCCTATAGCGGCTATACGTATGAGCAATTATTGAAGCGGGCGGAGGCGGATCCGGCGATTACGGATTTACTGCGAGCCAGCGACTGGCTGATCGACGGACCCTTTGTTTTGGCCCTCCGTGACCTGACCCTGCTCTTTCGGGGCAGTAGCAATCAACGTATTTTAAAACTTGAGCCGGACGGCGTCGGGATTGTCAGCCGGGACGGCTTTGAAAACTGAACGATTTGCCATCCTTGAGCCGTCAGCCGATTTATCGGCTGATTATTATCCGATAATTTATCCGCCTTTGCGAGAGACGCTGGAACGTAAATACCCGCTTATTTTGTCTGGAGCTCAGCAAGGAACGAGCAAAGTAGTTAATCAAGGACAAAAGTATCGAGGTATACTTCAATGCCGAATGGGGTCGAGGCAGACTTATTCCGTGTCGGTATTAGCGTGCCGGGCGAAGTGGCAAAATTTCGCTGCCGATTGCCTTGCGCTCGCCAACGAACTTCCGTACAATGTAAAAAAGGATGGACAAAGATATGGCATACCTTCTTGGCATAGATCTCGGTACTTCCGCCACTAAAACGGTGTTATTTGATGAAAACGGAGAGGTACTCTGCGTAGTTTCGCAGGAATACCAGCTAATGCAACCCCACAACGGCTGGGCCGAGCAGAACCCGGAGGACTGGTGGGAAGCCGCTAAGGTAACCATCCGCGCCGTGTTGCGGAAAAGCGGTGTTGATCCGGATAAGATTAAAGGTGTTGGCATCAGCGGCCAGATGCACGGTCTTGTACTGCTGGATGAAAACGGGGCAGTGTTGCGCCCCGCTATTCTCTGGTGTGACGGACGCACGGGCGCGGAATGTGATGAGATCACCGAAAGAGT
>JAAZJE010000119.1 GCA_012800515.1 Clostridiaceae bacterium | reverse complement strand
TCAGCCAGGTAATCGCCGCCGCCAGACCGTCGCCGATCCAGGTGCCGATCGGGCCGAGCACGACCAGACCGAGCATACCGGTAAGGAAAAGCACAAATACCGGCACCAAAAGGCTCTTCAGCAGATCCGGAATGATCTTCTTGATGATCGGTTCAATCACCGACTGGAACCACACAATAAGGATAATCGGCAGAACGCTGGAGGGATAGCGGGCGTAGGTGACCGGAATCACTCCGAAGAGCGTCAGATCCCAGCCGACGCTGTTCGCCCAGCCAAAGAGATCGGAGACTCCCGGATATACCAGGAAAGCCGCCACCGCCGCCGCCAGGAAAGGCGTCGCGCCGAACACGTTGGCGCTGGAAATCGCCAGGAAGATCGGCAGGAAATAAAATACTGCATCACCAAGTGCATTCAGGAAAATGTAGCTACTGCTGACCTTCCCAATCGCCCCCGTCATGAGCAAAACATCGCGCAGCGCCTGAAGCAGACCCGCTCCGATAATCACGACCAGAACCGGCTTAAATATGCCGCCGATCGTATCGAAAATCTTGTTCATAATTCCGGACTTTTTCGCCGGAGCCGCGGCTGCGGCGGCACCGTTGCCGCCGGCCGCTTTATCTACTTTAGTTTCTCCCATAAATTCGTCCTCTCGCCCTACTTCTTATAATTGAAGTCCGGGATCTTGGTCCAGCGGTCACGCAGAACCCGCACAACGCTCTTGGGATCACGGCCGCGCGTAAAGATACCCTTTTTATTGCCCTGGACCCGGTTGATTCCGGTCTTGGTCTCGAAGTCGGCAAAGTTCCAGAGCTGCTCACCGACGAAGAAATCATACATATCGAAGACCCGCGAGTTGATCTCGTAATACTTGACCTGATACTCCTCGGTAAACGGAATGTCGTCCACGGCGTGTAGCCCGGCCACCGTATCGGCGCCGTACTCGCAGAACATGATCGGCTTGTTCGGATGTTTGGCGTGCCAGGCCTCGAGATCCTCGATCAGATGCCGTTCCGCCGCCTCAAAGTTCGCTGTATCCCAGTACCAGCCGAAGTAGCGGTTCAGACAAATTACGTCGCACAGATCGGCGCAGACGTCCTTTTCAATTCCGCAAATCTGGAAGTTCACATATGTGAACGGCCTGTTCTGCGGATCGAGCTTCCGCGCATAGGCGAAAATATGTTCAAAGTACTCGCGCGCTCCCGGTCCGGCGGAATCCGGCTCATTCATCAGCGACCACATGACCACACAGGCGTGGTTCTTATCGCGCTTGATCAGTTCGCCGATGTCCTGCTCATGCTGCGCCCGCGTATCCATCTTGTCCCAGGTCGACTTTGCGGCCATCCCCGAAGCCGAATCGACGCTGAAGCCCTCGAACTGGCCTACCGCCGCGACTTCGTCAATCACGACAAAGCCCTCGCGGTCACAGAGCCGCATCATCTCCTCGGAATAGGGATAATGCGAGGTCCGGAACGAGTTCGCGCCCATCCAACGCATCAGATTAATGTCGGCGACATTGACGCACTCATTGATTCCGCGTCCGTTGATATACGAATCCTCATGCTTGCCGTAGCCCTTGAAATAGAAAGGCTGACCGTTGATCAGGAACTGAAGTCCCCGCACCTCCACCGTACGCACTCCGAACGGCTCATCATAGGCGTCGAC
>JAAZJE010000118.1 GCA_012800515.1 Clostridiaceae bacterium | reverse complement strand
GGCATATTTGCGATTATGGTGCACCGCCTGGCGCATGAACTGTACAAATTAGAGGTGCCTATGATCCCGCGGATTATGAGCGAGTATGCCCATAGCGAGACCGGCATAGATATTCATCCCGGAGCTCAAATCGGCAGTTATTTCATGATCGATCACGGCACCGGCGTCGTCATCGGCGAGACCTGCGTCATCGGCTCGCGGGTCAAGATCTATCAGGGTGTCACTCTCGGCGCACTGTCCACCAGGAAGGTTGAGCAGCTGCGGCGAAGCAAGCGCCATCCGACGGTCGAGGACGATGTCACGATCTACGGCGGCGCAACAATACTGGGAACGGTTACAATCGGGGCGGGCGCGACGATCGGCGGTAATGTGTTCATTACCGAGTCGATTGCCGCGGGTGCCAGGGTGAGCCTGACCGAGACCGATTAGCGAAAATCAATGCCGCTGGGAGCGACGGCGCCGAAATCAGAGAAACTCGCTGAAATCCTGTTCAGCGGTGAACATCTGCACATTGACCTTATTGGTGCCGTGGTAGTCGCTGCCGCAGGTCGCGAGCAGTCCGAGTTCGTGTGTCACGGTCGCAAGTTCTTTGCGCTGGATCCGGGTGTGTTGACCGCTGACCGTTTCCACGCCGATCAGGCCTTTTTCCCGAAGATACTTCAGATTGTTGTACAACAAGTCGTCGTTGCGCCCGGTCCAGCCATATAGAGCGGGATGGGCGAGAACCGGGACACCTCCGGCTTCGAGAACGGAAACGATTACATCCTCTATATCGGCGATTTCACGGCGGACATAGTAAGGCGCGGAGGAGGAGAGCCAGGAGTGGAAAGCTTCGTCGGTCGAGCCGGCGTAGCCTTTGCGCACAAGAATATTGGCCATGTGCACACGGCCGACGATCGAACCGCCCTCGGCGCGGAGTTCTTCGTAGCTGACCGGCAGACCGTGTTCGGTCAGGACGGCGCACATTTTGCGGTTGCGCTCGTCGCGGGAGATCTGGCTCTGCTCGACGATGTTCCGTATCGCTTCGTAGCCGCCGAAGGGGAAATAAGCCAGCAGGTGGAGTTCCTGATTGAGTCCTTGGGTGGAGACTTCTATGCCGGGGACGATTACCGGAGTTTTTACGCCCAATTGGCGAAGTTTGCTCTCGATGAGCTTGATTTCCTTGACGCCGTTGAAGTTGTCATGGTCGGTGAGGGAGATGGTTCTGAGACCGTTGCGCATAGCGCGCTCGATGAGCTGGGCGGCGGATTCGCTGCCGTCCGAGCACATTGAGTGCATGTGCAGGTCGCAGGCGCCGTCGGCGATGATGTCGCAGAGGTGTTCCGCGGCGTGGGCGGATTCCGTATGTAAGCTCACTGAGAATGCGGAACTAGTTTTAAATTCGTCGGGTTGTAAAAAATCAGTTCTACTCATCGGTCTTTCCTATTCGTAAAATTGCGCGGCAAGGCACGCAACAAGTGTCGGCTACGGGTAAGGGTAGGGCGGTCAGGCGCATCGGTTCGGCCGGAGCGTGTTCCAGATTGACACAGGGAGCGAGCATGAGGATGTCGGCGGCGTAGAAATCATGAAAGAAGCCCTGCGGTTTGGCGAGATTGTCCCAGCGCGGGACATCACTACCCAGTATGAAGGGGCGACGGGAGATCAGCCAGTACATGGCGTCACGGGTGAAGTAGGGGGCGGCGGAGAGATAATCGGGGTCGAACCAACGGCTGCCCCAGGCGGCGGAGACGAGGAGAGCATCGCCGGGTCGGATCAGGTGAACGTTGGGAGCGGCGGCGAGCATGGCCGCGGTGATCGGGGGACGGGCGGCTTCGACAGCGAGATCGGGGGTTGCGGCGGCGGAGGTCGGCTCGGCCGCAGTCGCCGGCGCGGTTTCGGGATGCACCTGCAACACTACACAGCGACGGTCAATCAGCGCGGTCAGAGGGATAGCGTCGATATTGTACGATTCATCTCCGAAGATGTGTGCCGGGGTCTCGAGATAAGTTCCGGTCTGGCTGGACATTCCTTCGAAATAGTCGAGATATACCTTATGCTCGACCCAATCGACGGTCGGAAAAGGGCGTTTATTGAATCGGGGAAAGGGAGGTTCACATTGCCACATACCGTTGGCAATGATTCCGCTTATATCAATAACCTGTTCTTTAGGGAGTTCCACGTGATTCTCCTTTTAAGATGCAAAAGCCACGCCGGATGAGGGCATCCGGCGTGACTCGGTAATTTAACTTAGGCGAAAATGTTCTGATTTTCGCGCCAGAGATCAAAGGGGCGGGCGATTTCGTAGCTGACGTAGCAGTTGCCCGGGAAGAGTTTGACGATCGAGGCGGGGCAGTCCATGGAGACCGGTCCGTAGAGCTCGATACGCGAAATCATACGCTGCCAGGAATCAACACCGCCGGTGAAGACGATGTTGTGCATCTCGAGACGATAGCGGGCGTTGGCGACATCGCGCGGTCCGATTGTGACGGATCCCGGGGGAACGGCCCAAACGTCGCCGGAAG
>JAAZJE010000117.1 GCA_012800515.1 Clostridiaceae bacterium | reverse complement strand
CAACTTTGTCTCGGGGTAGAGCCGCTTGACGGCCTGCGCCAGAACGTGCGAGCTGGTATGCCAAAAACTCTCCCGCTGCTCTCGATCTGCAAAAATCACTTCACTCATTTTCCGTTTACTCCTTCTCCGGCCGAGGCGGACAATCCGCCACATCTCATATCAGCCTTCCGCTCATTATAGGTCATCGAAACGTAAATAACAAAACAACAGACCCAATCTCCCGTTGAACTTGCACGGAAAATACTTAGGTGCTAGAATACCCGCAGTCGGGTTCCTGCCCCGACAATTTTTTGCCGACTGGTGTAATGGTAGCACACCTGACTCTGGATCAGTTTGTGAGGGTTCAAATCCTTCGTCGGCAGCCAAAACGCCATGACCTCGCCGTCATGGCGTTATCTTTTATAACAACAGACACCGCGAGATTTAAGTCTCACGGTGTCCGAATGCTAATTTCAATTCAATTTGCCGGTTCGCGAACTATTCGCAATCCGGGCACTTGACCTCGCCGCAATCGCAGCAATACCGCCGCAGTTCTTCCGGGAGTTCATCGACGTCCGCGGTCAATATGATGATCGCCTCGGTCTCCTGTTCGGTCGTAAAATCATTCAGATAATTCAGGAACAGGATCAATTCATCCTGGTCATCGCTCTGCGCGACCTTGTATATGCTGTCGATATAGACCCGATCGAGATCGTAATCCTTGGCGTGAATTCCCGCGATAAAGCTGAACAACTCACGGAAACCCTGAATCGGATATTCCGAGATGTCGATCAGGCGCGCCCGGTAGTTCACCCACGAATCGAGTCGACGTCCCTGCTCAATGCAAACCACGTTGAGGTCATGAAGCTTGGCGTCGGCATTGACCATGTCAACCAGACGACTTGTCTTTCCCGTACCTTTTTTACCGGCAATTATTTTAACCATCTGTATCTCCCATGTTATCAATGATTTTTCGTATTACGTAAAGACCGAGGATATCCTCGGTCCGATGACATAACATATGTTCCGCACTGATTGGTATCTGTGGCGAAACACCGATCTGTCATCAGCCCTTACTCTTGGCTCTCTTCGCCGGGCTTCTTCTGGTGTCCGAACAAATTCAGTCGGAACAGGTACGAAACGTCCTCTACATTATCACACTCGATCTTCGCCTTGACGACCTTGCCGCCTTCGATCAGTTGCATTAGGCCGGCAATCTGGCTGAGTTTGCTCTTGAGATTGATGTAGTCGCCCTCATCCGTACGCAGATAGACATTACCTTTGCAATGGTCAAGCGCCTCCATAAATACCTGTACGTCGATGTCATACATGTCAAAAGTTGTAACCATACGCTATACCTCCTATTTCCTTGCCTACGGTCAATATTCAACTGTCCAATAGGCATTATTTACTGTCAGATATTATACCATAAAGCGGGAATATTCGCTTCCGGTTGATTCGTCAATAGCGCGGCGGAATCAGCTTCGCCTTGCGTAGCGCAATTACGACCGCCGGAACCAATACCAGCTGAATAACAATGCCCGGCCAGGCCGTAACGAACATGCCCGTCAACCAGACACTCCAGCCGTATGAACCGGCATTGAAGATCAGGGCATTTAGGAGGCCATACACGATGCGTCCGCCGAGCATCGCGAAAATCAACGAGAGGTAAATGTCAACGTACCCATCCTTGGTACGGATAAATCTATAAAGAATTCCAGCCAAAAGACCGTATACCGCTAATTCGACCGTCATCTGCACGATAATCGCCTGCGGCGGCATCCCGGTCACCAAATGGTTGAGCAGCGGAGCCAGCGCCCCGACCAATAGACCGAGCGGCCAGCCGCAAACAAAACCGCAAATCAGAACCGGTATATGCATAGGCAGGAAAATCTGCCCGGCGCGCGGAATGCTGTGCATAATCCACGGCAAAACGATAGCCAAAGCCAGTGACATGGCTCCCATCGCTAAATTACGCGTGGAAAAATACTTTTGAAGAAACTTATTATTCTGATTCATAAACATAGTCTCTGTTTCAGTCTATTTTACAGATACTTTACCATCAGGAGGACGGAAAGTCCAATAGCCGTCCGCAGAAGCTTTGGAGGAGCCCTGAAAATTACCGCAATTCCTTTTTTTTGGAAGCGAGGCTGAAAATATTCTTCTTATGGCGTAAAATGGAGTGCAGTCGACCTAATACGGTCGCGGAGGTGAACATGCGGACAATCCTTATAACCGGCGCTTCGGGCAGCATAACGGCGCCCCTTATTCCCCTGTTGGCGCGTGCCGGAAAAATTCGTTGTCGGCTTTTTCTCCGTGACTCCGCCAAAAATCGCGACCTGTTTTCGCGCTGGCAACGCGACGGACTCAATGTTGAGCCCTTTTGGGGCAATCTCTGTGATGCCGATTCATGTTTGAATGCCGTTGCGGGTTGCGAGCTGGTATTGCATTGCGGTGCGCTCATTCCTCCGGCTACTCTGCATTACCCGGATCTGGCCTGGCAGACGAATGTCGGCGGCACTCGCAACATTCTGACGGCAATCAAAGCTCAGTCGGATTGGAAGAAAATACGTCTTATCTATACCGGCACCGTTGCTCAGTACGGGTACAGAAACCATCTACACCCCTGGGGACGCGTCGGCGACCCGCTCTTGCCGGGTCCCTATGAAGTCTACGGCTCCTCTAAGGTGCGCGCCGAACGTTTGGTCATTGAATCGGGTCTCGAGCGTTGGATCTCACTGCGCCTCAGCCCCATCCTTTACGACAGTATGATTCTGCGTAATATGGGGGACGGCCTGATCTTTCAGACTCCGCTCAACACCTGTCTGGAATGGACCACCACCCGTTGCACCGCCGACTTAATCAGTAAAATCATCACCGCCGAACTTGCTGGCGAGTTGCCGCCAGAGTTTTGGCGGCGAGTCTACAATGTCGGCGGCGGCGCTCCCTCGCGCACTACCTATTACGAGACTTTGGCGGCGGGGCTCAGGCTGATCGGCTCCAGCCCTAAATATTTTTTCCGTCCTCATTGGTTCGCCACCCGCAACTTCAGCGGTCTGTGGATGATCGATTCGGACATTCTTATCAAGCAGTTCGACTTCACCGCCGGCGAGTGCTTTACCGACTTCTTTAACGCCCTGAGGAAAAAACTTTGGTACTATAAGGTCGGCTATCCCCTGAAGCGGCTGATCCGCAGCCGAATTTTGCGTCCGCTGGCCTTCGGTTACGACGCGCCGGCACATTGGGCCGAAAACGGTCCCACGGAGCGGGCGGAGGCTTTTTACGGTCCCGGAAAGGCCTATGCCGAGTTGCCGCGCTTTTGGCACCAGTTCCCCCTGCTTTGCGAAAATCGGGATCCGGCCACGGGCGTGTTTCTCGATTATAATCAATTCAAATCTGACGACAATTTGCGGGCGCGCGGCTATTATCTTGGCCACGGTTATGATGATACCCGCCCCGATGCCGAGATTGAACTGTCCGACCTGATTTCCGCCGCCAAATTCCGCGGCGGCGTCTGCCTGGCCGAAACAATGACCAAGGGAGATATGTACACCGAGCTACCTTGGCATTGCCACCAGGGACACGAATTCTCCGCCTCGCCTTACCTAATTCTCCGTGCCGGCCACTGGTGCCCGGTCTGTTGTCAGCCCGAACCCTGGAATTTCGACGAACTTGCGCGCCACGTCCCCTTCTTTGCCCAGGTTTGGTATGATTCGCATCACCCGGACGAGCGGAATTTCTATCCGCAGGGTTCCGCACGCGATATCACCGCAGCACGTACAGGGGCGAGGCAGAAGAAAATTACCGGATGGGTCGGTCGACTGGCCGCCTACTTTAAGGACCCATCAAACAGAAAAAATAAAAATCGCAAAAAGGAGTAACTCTCGTGCGTACAGCTTTGGACTATTTTTTGGAACTGATTTATTTCAATACGACTTCGAATGAGAATTCGACGACCTATCCTTCATCTCCGGGACAAATAGAAATCCTGCGTCATCTCGCCGGTCTGGTTGAAGAATTGGAGCTCGAGACGACTCTGAGCGACAAATATACGCTCTACGGCCGCCTCCCCGCCAATTCTCCCGAGCTGGCCGATTTGCCGCCGCTGGGCTTTATTGCCCACGTTGATACCTCGCCCGCCGCCTCCGGCGAGGTTAAATCACATCGGCGCGTCACTTACACCGGCGAACCGATTGTCATCAATGCCGAGTCGAATCTCACCCTTTCCGCCGCTTTATTTCCGGAGCTGGACAAATTGGTCGGCCACGATCTGATCATCGCCGACGGCACTTCCCTGCTCGGAGCCGATAACAAGGCCGGCATCGCCGAAATTCTCGCCTTGTTCACCTATCTGCAGGCCAATCCACAGATTAAACACGGCCCCCTACGCCTAGCCTTCACGCCCGACGAAGAAATCGGCGCCGGTACCAGATACTTTGACCTGGAACTCTTTGACGCAGCTATGGCCGTCACCGTCGACGGCGGACTCTGCCCGGAAATCTCCTGCGAGACCTTTAACGCGGCGGGTGCTGTTGTTACCGTTCGCGGCCGTTCGGTGCATCCGGGTACCGCCTACAAACAAATGGTTAACGCCGCTACGTTGGCCGCCCGCTTTGCCGCTTCCTTCGATCCGCTCGACACTCCCGAGGAGACCCGCGAGCGTCAGGGCTTCCTGCACTGCGACAACATCTGCGGCGATGTCACAACCGCCACTATCAATTACATTATCCGCGACTTCGACATCGACAGCTTTGCCGAGCGCAAAGAACAAATTCGTCGGCGGGTTGAGGAATTCAACGCCCGTTATGCCCGGACCGATATTGACGCGCCGCCGCCGTTCTCTGTTGAAATCAAAGATCAGTATCTGAATATGCGTTCCTATATCGAGCGTGAACCGACCATACTGCGTCTGCTGGATAGGGCTTTTGCCGCTCCGGAAATTACTCCGAAACTCATCCCGACCCGCGGCGGCACCGACGGCGCCCGACTCTCCGAACTGGGCCTCCCCTGTCCCAATGTATTCACCGGCGGCGGCAATTTCCACGGTCCCTATGAGTACCTGAGCGTACAGGATATGGAGCGGGCCGTCGAATTGTTGCGACAACTGGTTATTGCCCACGCGGATTCCGTAGCTCTATAAGTAGCGTTACTATGGAACGTGCGATGCCCGCGGGAGTTGTGGCAAGGATCGAAAATATTGTCCACCTACTCTTTTTTGTGCGGAGCGCGGCAGTCCGCCATCCTTGAGGCGGCGGCAGAGCGACCTTGGCGGATCTCCGCCCTCCAAGGTGGGTGGACAAAAATTGCGATGCCCGCTGGAGCTGTGCCAGGGATCGAAAATATTGTCCATCTACTCTTTTTTGTGCGGAGCGCGGTAGTCCGCCATCCTTAAGCCGGCGGCAGAGCGACCTTGGCGGATCTCCGCCCTCCAAGGTGGGTGGACAAAAATTGCGACGTACGCTGGAGTTGTGGCGACATCCGCGGGAGCTGTGCCAAGGATCGAAAATATTGTCCACCTACTCTTTTTTGTGCGGAACGCGGTAGTCCGCCATCCTTAAGCCGGCGGCAGAGCGACCTTGGCGGATCTCCGCCCTTCAAGGTAGGTGGACAAAAATTGCGACGTACGCTGGAGTTGTGGCGACGTCCGCGGGAGTTGTGGCGACATCCGCGGGAGCTGTGCCAGGGATCGAAAATATTGTCCACCTACTCTTTTTTGTGCGGAACGCGGTAGTCCGCCATCCTTGAGGCATCAGCAGAGTAACCTTGGCGGATTTCCGCCCTCCAAGATGGGTGGACAAAAATTGCGACGTCCGCGGTAGCCGTGCCAGGGATCGAAAATATTGTCCACCTACTCTTTTATGTGTGGAGCGCGGTAGCCCGCCATCCTTGAGCCGTCGGCAGAGCGACCTCGGCGGACCTCCGCCCTCCAAGGTGGGTGGACAAAAATTGCGACGTCCGCAGGAACCGTACCAGGGATCGAAAATACTGTCCACCCACTCTTTTGTGTGCGGAGCGCGGTAGTCCGGCATCCTTGAGGCATCGGCAGAGTAACCTTGGCGGATTTCCGCCCTCCAAGGTGGGTGGACAAAAATTGCGACAACTGACTCACAGGTTGCTTGCCGACCGTAGATAACTGAGCGATTAACGGATATACTGGGGTGGACGTCGACACTGTAGCGGAGTGTTAGCCGGTGCACTTTGCGCCACAAGGGAGAAAACTCTGGTGAAAAATAAGCAACGCAAGTATAGTTTGAAAAGGATAGCTGCAAGGATTACCTCCTGTTTTAGTGGAACGTATTGGCGCAAAAAGAAACTTAATTATGCCATCCTAATTCCACATCTGAGCAAACCGTTTGAAGAATTTACTCCAAGAGAGGCGGAGGAGTTTTTTAAGTGGTATAAGAGCCAGATTGGAACGCGGATAGGGTATTTGCAAAATTATTCGGGTGTTGATTTAAATTACTCTGTTTATTCCTTAATGGATATTTGGGCTTGGTTTTTAGAGATTGCCGAAATAGAAAAAACACCCGCGATAAAAATGAAGGAGTTGAGAAGAGAGTTAAGGGGGCAGCCAAAAGAAATCGCCGAGGCTGTATTGAACGAGCAATCAAGACAATTTTCTCTGGAAACAGAGCATATCATACGTGATATTGCCATGTATTTTGGTGAGGTTTGCGTAAGGAATAACCCGTCAATATCATGGGGATATCACACGAATAAAAAGATGGATTCTTTTGCGAATATGCCCTTATTAGTCGGTTTTGAAGACAGAGACTTTACACCTCCCTTTAAGGCTCATTTTGATCCGACGTTTATGATTCGAGGAATGGCGTATGCGCTCTTTGATGGTGAACAAAAGAAAGACGATTTAGTTGAACTGTATAACAAGTGGCAGAGATTGGTTCATAACTGAGTGGCATGGGAATATTTCGCCCGGGTTGAGCCGATGCTTTCGGCAACTTTGCAGGTTCTATGGGTTCGGGGAATTTGCTTATTTCATTTCGATAATTTTCACCGTAAGCAAATTGATATTGGTTTACTATGTGGCTATACAATCCTCCGAGATCGACCGTAAAAAATAAATATGATTCGCCGATGCGGAGCGGCTCAAATCCGCTGAGCACATAAATTCCCGTATTTTCGTTATAGATTCCCGCTGATTTTAATAAGTTACACTGTTCGACTTCGTAAACAGTATATAAATGCAAGTCTGCCGTGTTATTGGCCTTTTTGCCTTTCACCGATTTTCCTGTACGGGTATCAATTATGTCAAAGGAGATGTTTGTTACCTTTCCTGCGTATATATCGGTGGCGGCGTCCGCAAGCGCCGGAAGTGAATCGTAATGTTGATATTCAATACAAAAAGGCGTAAATCGTATGCCTGTGGTGCGTTCGCCGTTCATTTAACTACTGTTCTCCAAAGAGGCACGGGTGTTGGAACACCCTGAAAAGAGCAGAGATATTGCTAATAATAAGGGTAATATCGCAAAAAGTTTACTTTTCATTACACAGTACCTCTTCCGGCTTAAAATGAGCCACCTTTACAATTCCTACTAAAGATACAATCGGAGGGGCAAAAGAGTCGGATGACCAAGTCAAGCAAAACAGCTTGACAAGACTTGAAACTATGTTAAAATAACCCCGATGCTTAACGAGACGGTGACAAAACCCGCGCAGGCGGATATAGAAAGGCTGCGGCGGCGCGAGCGCATGAATATTCTCATGGATCTTTACGGATCCATGCTGACGGATCATACGCGCGAGTTGTTGCAGCTTTATACTGATGAGGATTTGACGATATCGGAAATCGCCGCTTTACATGGGATCAGCCGACAGGCGGTTTACGATCGGATCAACCGCGGTGCCGAGCAACTGAGCGCCTATGAGGCAAACCTGGGACAACTGAAGGACGAACGACGTCTGCGCGACTGGTTCGCGGATTTTGATTTATGGCTGGACGGGCAGGAAGCGGAGTTGCGGGGTATAATCGAACCGTATCTGTGCGATTTAGCCGATATCCTCGGCTATGAACGGAATAATGCGGTTCCGAGCACGGAAGAAAAGGAGGCCGACCTTGTTTGAGGGTTTAAGCGAACGCTTTGAAAGATTTACCCGTATGATACGCGGCAAGTCGCGGATCACGGAGAAGGATATCAAGGAAGCGATGCGTACCGTACGCACTGCCCTAATTGAGGCGGACGTCAACTACGACGTCGTCAAGGAGTTTACCGACACGGTGGCCGAGGCCTGCCGCGGCAGCAAGGTTACCGAGAGCCTGACGCCGGGTCAGGAGATTATCAAGGTCGTCCATGAGGAGCTGGTCAATATTCTCGGCGGCGCGCCGGCGAAGTTAACCGTCAGCCCGAGCGGTTTCACGGTTATCATGCTCTTCGGTCTGCAGGGTTCCGGTAAGACGACGGCGAGCGCGAAGCTGGGTCTGCACCTGAAGAAGCAGGGCAAACGCCCGCTGCTGGTTTCGGTCGACACGCATCGTCCGGCCGCCGCGCACCAGCTGGCGATTCTGGCTCAGGCCGCCGATGTTCCGTCTTTTATCAAGCCGGAGGAGAAGGATGCCGTGCAGATCGCCCGCGAAGGTGTGGCTCGGGCTCGTTATCTGATGTGCGATACCCTGATCGTCGATACTGCCGGACGCATGACGATCGACAGTGAAATGATGCAGGAGCTCAGGGCGATCGCGAATGTCGTCAAGCCGACCGAGCGTCTGCTTACCGTTGATGCCATGATCGGACAGGAGGCGGTGAATATCGCTGTCGACTTTGATCGGCAGATCGGCCTGGACGGCTTCATCATGACGAAACTCGACGGCGATGCCCGCGGCGGCGCGGCGCTGTCCATCTATAAAGTCACGAAAAAGCCGATCAAGTTCGCCAGCGTCGGGGAGAAGGTCGAAGATCTCGAGCCTTTCTATCCGGATCGGATGGCTTCGCGCATTTTGGGTATGGGCGATGTGCTCAGCCTGATCGAAAAGGCCACGGCGACAGTGGACGAACGGGCGGCGCGCGATACGATGCGCAATATTCGCCGCGATGAGTTCACGATGCAGGATATGCTGATGCAGTTCGAGCAGGTGCAGAAGATGGGCCCGGTGCAGGATATTCTGAGCATGATCCCGGGCATGGGAAAAAAGGCCGTGCAACAGAGCGATGTCGACGACAGGTCGATCGTCCGGAATATCGCTATCATCCGCTCCATGACTATGGCGGAGCGCTATAATGTGCGTCTGCTCAATGCCAGTCGGCGGCGGCGGATTGCCACGGGCTCCGGAACGACCGTACAGGATGTGAATATTCTGGTGCGTCAATACGAATCGACAAAGCAGATGATGAAGCAGTTCGGCGGCGGTCGTAAAGGGCGCAAAGGCGGCCGCAAGGGGCGCGGACGGGGCGGTTTCCCCGGCTTCCCGGGCCTGGGGATGTAGTATGTAATTAAACGGACGGTTACGACTGACTGTTTATAAATAGATGGAGGATACTGACAGATGGCAGTAAAAATCAGACTGAAACGCGTCGGTGCGAGGAAACAGCCTTTCTATCGCATTGTCGTGGCAGATGAAAGAGTGGCTCGCGACGGAAGATTTATCGATCAGATCGGTACTTATAATCCGTTAACCGATCCCAGCGAGGTTACGATCGACGCGGAAGCCGCCAAGAGCTGGTTGGACAAAGGGGCACAGCCGACGGATACCGTTCGCGCTTTGCTGAAAAAGACAGGAGTAATTAAATGAGCACAAACGAAGAAAGAACAGATATTGAATTGGATTATGACGCCGAAGCGGACTATGACGCCGAGGCGGATTACGATGTCGCCGACGAAGTCGAAGACGCACAGGGTGTTGACGACACCGAGCTGGACAACTTAACGGGGCTTCTCTCGGTGATGGTACGTTCGTTGGTCATGCAGCCGGACGCCGTTCAGATTCGTTCCAATGTTGACGGCGATACCATCGAATTTGAAGTTGCCTGTGACGAAGATGATGTCGGGCGGGTTATCGGCCGCAAAGGTCGCCGTGCCCAGGCTATTCGTACGATTATGAAGGCGCGCGGCATTCACCTGGGTGTCCGCATTATGGTTGAGTTTCTCAGCTAAATAAAACTAAATGGAGCAATGTCCAGACAGCTTCCGGAATACTATCGCATAGCCAGAATCGCCGGCCCCCACGGGGTCAAAGGCGCAGTCAGGTTGAACCTGCTGGGCGGCTCGCCCGAGTCGCTGACGGCATCCGGGAGCTGTTGGCTTTTGCCCGGCGGCGATTGGCAGCGGCGTCGATCGGTTACCGTGGAGTTGTTCGGCGCCGACCACGCTCTGGCCTATATCGAAGGCATCGATACGCGCGAAGCGGCGGAGAAGCTGCGCGGCTCCGTACTGGCTCAGTCGCGCGAGCATATGCCCGAACTCGAACGGGACAATTATTATGTCGAAGATCTGCGCAACTGCGCGGTTATCGACGACAAGCGCGGTCGGATCGGCACGGTGACGGACAGCTTTGCCATCCCGATTTACGAACTTCTCGAAGTAGAACGTCCCGGTATGCGTCCGCTTCTGATCCCTTTTATCGCCTCGATAGTTCGCCGTGTCGACATAGAGCGGGCGGAGATTGAGGTCAACCTCCCGGAAGGTCTCTGGGAAGTGTACGATGACTAAACAGATATGATTCCGAGTATTGATGTTTTGACGCTGTTCCCCGAGCTGGTTGAGGCGGTATGCAATTCCAGCATAATCGGCCGTGCCATGGCGGCGGGGCATTTCGAACTGCGGACGCATCAGATCCGCGACTTCGCCGACAACGATTACGGCAAGGTCGACGATACGCTCTACGGCGGCGGCACCGGAATGTTGATGAGTTGTCAGCCGATCTACGATTGTTTGCAGGCCGCATTGGCGGAGCGGACGATTTTCGCTTCTGAGTCCGACTCCGACTCTTCCTCCGGCGACCCCGACTCTCTCTCCGACGAAGCCGGCGGTATCAGGCCGCGGCTTATTTATATGTCGCCGAAAGGGCGGGTACTGGACCAGGAATATATTGCCGAATTGGCCGCCGCGCGGCATTTGCTGATTCTCTGTGGCCACTACGAAGGCGTCGATGAGCGCATTATCGAATTCGCGGGATTTGAAGAGGTCTCAATCGGCGATTATGTCCTGACCGGCGGGGAATTGCCGGCCTGTGTCCTGATCGATGCCGTGGCGCGGCAATGGCCGGGTGTCTTGCCGGATTCCGCGGCCTGGCGGGAGGAGTCGCATTTTGCCGGGATGCTCGAAGCCAAACAGTACACCAAGCCGCAGGAGTGGCAGGGACTCACGGTTCCCGAGGTATTGTTGAGCGGCCATCATGCCCAGATTGCCCGCTGGCGCTATCTCTCCGGTCTCAGCGAGACTCTGCATAAACGCCCGGACCTCTTCGTTCGTCTGAACCTGAGCCGGGAGGATTATGCCGCTCTGGCCGAATTCGAACGCTCGGCTGAGCTAGAACGCGAAAACAGCAAAGCGGAACAACAAACAAGTAAGTGGTAACAATAAACAAGCGAATTGAAACAGCGGGTATAAGTGTTGCTCAAAAACGGTACCCCCGGTGGCAATATTTATTCGCCCGCTATGTTATTTTGGTTCGTAAGTAAAAAAATACGGGGGTGTATCTCGATGGATATACGGGGGTGTATCTCGATGGATATAAGAAGTGTTGATGTTGTTACGGCGGGAAACGGGCATAAGCATAAATTGCGTCGCCTGGTTTTACCTCTGATTTTGGTTTTAGTTCTGACTTTGTCCGCTTGTCAGTCCGATCCTAAGGCTCCTCCCACGAGCACGAAGCCCGCGGAAACGACGTCGGTCGGCGTAGGGGGCTCTTCCTCGACCGATAACGGTTCGGGAGGTGCCGGGCTCAGCGCCGCCGATCTTGAACTGATTAACGGACTGGAGGAAATCACCGAGTGGCGCAAAGAGGGCAATGTGCTGCTGCGCTATGTCGACGGCCGGGTAAAGCATTATCGTATTATTGACTTGCGCGCTTTGTTGGAGGGACTGGAAGCACCGGTATTCATCGACTTCTGGGCCGAGTGGTGCGGCTTTTGTATCGCTGCCGAGCCTTTTGTGGACGGGCTGGTCGAAAGCCATCGCGACCGCCTGCTCGTGATCAAGGTGAACACGGATCTGGCGGGAACCGAAGCGGCAATGTTCGGAGTCGACGGCTTACCGAGCTTTAAGATTGTTCATGACGTGACAATCGTCGGCGAATTCACCGGCTTCAACAAGAACCATCCCGAGGCGTATATTGAATATATTGACGCGGTGATAGATCATGTTACTAAGTGATCGTGGCACCGATTAATTTGGTGGTTGGACTACTTGTAGAGGGATGAGGATTGTGCGCCAAACCGAAACAAAAGAATGAAATCACCGGCGGGATAGCGGGGAACAAACCGTTGCGACGGCGCATATTGCAGATCGGACTCGGAGCTTTGGCTCTAACCGCACTCGTTTTGGGCATTGTTTTCGACCAGCATACCGCCGTATTGCGCAAGGCGATCTATGTATGCCTGGAATGTATCGGGTTAGGATAGATGGGCGCCGAGACGAAAAGCAGGAAACCCGCCCGCGGTCCTATGCGGCTGAAGCTGCATGAGCGTCGCCGCTTTTGGGGCCAGGCCGGTTTCACACTATTAACCAACGCGAATTTGGGCGGATTCTTCCGGGGCAAAATCTACCAGGGCGGACTGAAGCAGGTTTGCGTTCCGGGGCTGAATTGTTATTCCTGTCCCGGTGCTTTGGGCTCCTGTCCGCTCGGCTCCTGGCAGAGCCTGGTGCTCGATCCGTTGGTCAAAATTCCTTATTATGTCATCGGCTTTCTGCTCGGCTTTGGACTGATCTTCGGTCGGCTGATCTGCGGGCGTCTCTGTCCCTTCGGCTGGTTCCAGGAGCTGTTGTATAAAATCCCTTTGCCGAAGCTGAAGCTGTCCCGCTCCGGCAAACTCGACCGTCTGCTCCGCAACGTCAAATTCGTACTACTCAGTTTTTTGGTCTTAATCTTCCCGGTTTTGGCCTGGCAGGAGTTGGTGAAATCACCGCTGTTTTGCCAATACGTCTGTCCCGCCGGCACCGTCTCCGGCGGCTGGCCGCTTCTGCTCGCCGGCGCGGATCCCGGCCTGCGCCTGATGCTCGGCTGGGTCTTCTCCTGGAAGACCGCTCTGACCATACTGATTATTCTCCTGTCCATGATTATTTTCCGCCCCTTCTGTAGTTATGTCTGCCCCTTGGGAGCCTGGTACGGACTGTGCAATAAGTTCAGCCTCTATCAACTCAACTTCACGCCGTCCGCCTGCGTTGACTGCGGCCTCTGCGAGCGCGAGTGCCCGATGGATATCGAGGTGCGCAAGAACCTCAACTCGGTCGAATGTATCCGTTGCGGGCGTTGTAAAGCTGTCTGTCCGACGGCGGCGCTGAACTCTAATTGGAGCGGGAAACGCCATGAAAACATCTGATTTTTACAGCAATTTTACAAAAACTTGACACATCTTTCCTAAAATTAAGATGAGTGCAAAAGTGCTCAAGAAAGGGGAGATGATGAGAAGGTCAGTAAGCATTTTCCTGGCAATTCTGCTGATACTCGGCGGACTGATTTTAGTCGGTTGCGACTTATTTGGCGACAACGGCGGAGATAGCGGCAGTCATCGTAAAGTAAATTTTACAACCGGATCGGGCCCGTTATTGAGTATCGTCAGTGGTTCGGAAAATAAGGAATTGGAGCCGATTCTCAGTAAATATACCGCTAAAAATAAAGTAAAGATCGAAGTTACCTATCTGGGTAGCCTTGATATCATGAATATGCTACGCACCGGTAGCGTGCCCTACGACGCGTTGTGGCCGGCGAGTTCGATGTGGCTGACGATGGGCGACAAGAAACGCATCCTCAAACACACCAGTAGTATTTCCAATACACCGATTGTCTTCGGCATCACCGAATCGAAGGCACGGGAACTTAATCTAAATCGTGACGACGTCAAACTGCGAGACATTATCGATGTGATAGAACGGGGGAAGCTCAGCTTTGCCATGACTTCCGCCACCCAGTCCAATTCGGGAGCCAGTTCGTATCTGGCCTTCCTGACCGCTCTGGCCGGGGAAGGGGAAGTGCTGCAGGACGCCGATCTGGACGATCCGCAGCTGGTTGAGGAGATTAAGACGCTACTCGCCGGGGTCAATCGTTCTTCCGGATCCTCGAACTGGCTGGTCGACCTCTTTCTGGAAGGAAATTACGACGCCATGGTCAATTACGAGGCGCTGGTGATTTCCGCTAATGAGAAACTACGGGCGGCCGGACGTGAGACCCTGGTTGCCATCTATCCCAAGGATGCGATTTCCCTGGCCGACAGTCCTTTGGCCTTCGTCAGCGGCAGCGGGCGGGAGGATAAGGAGAAGCTCTTCCTGGATCTGCAGAACTATCTGCTCGAAGAATCGACACAGCGCGAGATCGTGGCCACCGGACGTCGTGACGCCTACGGCAGAATCTACGCCGACCAAAAAGAAGTATTCACGCGCTGGGGCATTGATACGGAGCGTATACTCGCCCCAATCACTATGCCGCGCGCCGAAACGGTCGAGCGGGCGTTGAACCTCTACCAGACCTCGTTCAAGAAGCCGGGCTATACCGTTTATGTTCTGGACTACTCGGGCTCGATGATCGGAGCGGGACGTACCCAAATGCTGAACGGTCTGGCGGAACTCCTGCTTGAGAACAGGGCGCGTCAGCATCTGCTCCAGGGAACGCCTAAGGATCGCAGTTACTTTATTTCCTTTAACAGCGGCATTATCGACACCTTTGCGGCGATGGGCAACAGTTCCGAACTGGAAAACGCCTATAACAGACTGAGGAAAATCGATGCCGGCGGCGGAACAGATATGTATATCGCTCTGTCCGCGGCTCTAGATATATTCGAGAAGGATAGGAACGAACTGAGTAAGTATCAACCGGCGATCGTAGTGCTGACGGACGGCGTCTCCGCGACCTCGTGGAAGCAGGAATTTTTCGACGCTTACGAAGCTACGGGACTCGATATTCCGATTTTCTCGATCACGTACGGTTCGGCCGATGCGAGTCAGCTGGAGGACCTGGCGCAATTGAGCCGAGCTAGAGTTTTTGACGGTCGTAAAGATCTGACGGCCGCGTTTAAGTCGGTGAAGGGGTATAACTAGTGGATCGTAAAGCTAAAAAAGAGATCAGACGTACGATACTAGCGCTATTGTCCGCATTACTGGCCTTTGTTCTGATTTATTTTCCGGCTAAGCAGAGTATTTGGCTCGCGGCTCTAACTGCCTGCGCGGTTTATCTGGGAATCTATATGTTTGCCGAGCCGATTCTCAAAATCGGCGATCGCGATGCCGACAGCATCGAGGGAGGCAAGGAGGCGGCTCTGCTCTTGGAGAACGGTTATACCACCTGCGTGAAAATCAATGTTCTGAACGGAAAGGTGCGCGATCCGAATTATCGCCGCAGCGTAGAAAACATGCTGGTAACGGCGAAAACATTGCTGGATTATCTGAAAAACAACCCGGATAAAATTCTCAAGGCACGCAAGTTCCTGACCTATCAGCTGGACATGGCTCTGGAGGCATTGAGCGATTATCAGTCGCTGGTAAATATCCATATGGATGCCGCCAAGATGCAGCGCGTCGAGGTGCAGTCCAAGAACATTATCGACCTGCTCAACGATTCATTCCGCGAACAGCTCGAACTGTTCCTGGCGGACAAAATAATGAATATTGACGTGCAACATGAACTTTTAACCCGCAGAATTCAGGCGGAGAAGAGTTTGGTGAGCGAAGATACGGTGAGCGAAGATATCGCAAACGAAGATTTGGTGAGCGCAGATGAAGAGTAAGCATATAAAGTGGATCGGTTTTGCCGTCCTCCTGATCACGGTGGCGGCAATCATCGTAGTCAACATTATCATGTCCGGGCGTCCGGATCAGGCGATGCTCAAGGGCTACCTGGGCGGCGAAAAAATCGGTATATTTGAGGACGAGGAGATCGGCAATTATATCAAAAAGACCTATGGGCTGACGCTGAATTATCAGAAGGCCGGATCCTACGACATGATGAGTCTGGATCACAGTAAGGTGAATTATCTCTTCCCGGCCAGTCAGTCGGCCTTTGAATACTATAAAACTCTGCACGGAAAGACGCCGAAAAACGATATTATTTACAATACCCCGCTGGTTATCTATTCACGTACCAAAATAGTCGAAGCTCTGCAGAAAGAGGGAATCGTCTTTGAGCGGAACGGAGTTTTCTATCTGTATATGGACAAGCTGGCGGATCTGATGCTGGAGGGGAAGACCTGGGCGGATGTGGGGCTGCCGGAACTCTACGGCTCGGTACTGGTCGATACAACCGATCCGGCCTCATCGAACTCCGGCAATATGTTTGCGGCTCTTCTGGCGAATACGATTAACGGCGGCAATCCGGTGAACCAAAGCGACTTGGCGACGGTTGTACCGAAGATGCAGACGATTTATTCCAAGTATGGCTTTATGGAAACTTCTTCGGCCGATATGTTCAATCAATTCTTAAAAAAGGGGCCGGGCGCCAACCCTCTGGTGGCGGCTTACGAGAACCAACTGCTGGAATTTGCGGTCAATGAGCCGAAAATCTGGGAGGCGATTAAGGACGATATCGTCATTATTTATCCGATCCCGACCATGTGGTCGTCGCATGTCTACATCGCTTTGGACGAGGTAGGGGAGCGCGGTATGCGCGCCCTGGCGGATCCGAAAGTGCAGGAATTGTCCTGGCTGAAGCACGGTTTCCGTGCCGGCGCGAAATCAGCGCAGGAGACCGGGCGCTTTAATGTCGCCGGTGTGGCGCCGGAGATCAGCGCGGTAACTCAGATGCCGACCGAAACGGTCCTAAACCAACTGATCGCCCGGATCAGATAAATGAGCGCGGACGGGCGGACGGATCAAGCGACTGTTCCGACTGCGGCTGCCGACGCAACCGGGTCGTCAGATACGGTGCTTTCCGCTACCGCGGGCACGGATACGACGGGTTTGAGCGTAGTTGCCAACGCCGTGGGCTCGGATGCAATTGGTTCGGATGCAGACCTTTCGCTTGTCGGCTTTGTTCCTTTGATCCCGGCGGAGATTACGCCGCAACAGCGTGCCCTGATTGAACGCATAAAGCGAGGGGTCGATCTCGACGACAGTCAGACGGCGACGCTGTATGCCGCCGGAGCGCAACAGCGTTTGGCGCGCTTTTCCACGGATATTCTGAATAACATGCTCGATAATGACGCGGACGCGGCCGGCGATCTCTTAGAGAACTTGTTGGGCGTGATTGAAAACTACGATGCAAATATCACGGCGCGTCCCTCTCTCTGGCGGCGTCTGACGGGCAGGGGAAACAGCGCGGCGGCGCTGACCCGCACGCAAAAACAGGCCGAGCACGAAATCGACCGAATTGCCACGCAATTGGAAGTATATCGCAACACTTTGTTGCGCGACACGCTGATCCTGGATCGCTATTATGCCGATAACGAGCGGCATTTTCGGGAGTTGAACCTCTATATCATCGCGGCGGAGGAAATTCTGGAAGCGGCACGTTCGCAACCGGCCGACTCAGCGAGAACTGCCAATATCAATCGCTTCGCGGATAAACTTCATGATCTGCGGGTCAGTCGGGTGATCGCCCAACAGACGGCGGTAACCATCAAGATGCTCCGGGACAATAATAAAATCCTGGGTGAGAAGATTCAGGCGAGTATTGTCAATACGATTCCGTTGTGGAAGACGCAGATGTCGATTCATCTGGGTCTGGAGCGCCAGAAACGGGTAGCCGCGCTTAGCAGTGAGGTCAATAAGAAAGCGCAACGCGGGGTCGATATTGCTTCGCTCAGTCGCAGCAACGGAGAACTGATCGCCGCCATAGAAGATGCCCTGCAGGCGCAAAAAGATGTTCAGGCGGCCTTGACACAGGTCGCGCAACCGAAGTAGCAAGCTACCGCTCAGCTATTTGCGCCCGCGGTCAATAACGGCTGGAAGCGCCCGATCAGGCCCTTTAGCACCAGGGCGACCGCTAGGATGATCAAGGCGTTTTTCGGATCCTCCAGCACCGGGATAGCCAGCTTAAAGATCTGAGTGATGAGGGCCAGCAAAGCCACTATTCCGAGGATGTAGCCGAGAATCGTCAAGGGGTGAGCCGGAGCCGCCGAAATGAATTTGCCGATGCTGAAAGTACACAGCAGCATGCCCATGATTCCGAGGACGATCGTCATGTCGCGGGGCCCCTGAAGAAACAGAACCTTCGTATTTATCAACCCGAGAATGACGATAACGGCGGACAGAATAATTCCGAAGATTAGGATGGGGATTTCTTTGCTGTTCATTTGCCTTTCCTCCTTGTTTTACGTGCCGACCACGAGATCTCTGACCTTCAGCCGCTTTATCTTCCGCGAAGTGAAATAAGCGACTAACCAGAAAATCAGCGACATCGCCAGGGCGGAAATCAACACTTGCGCCATCGGTACCTGTACCGGAACCTGACTCAGACCCATGAAACCCACCAAGGTGTTGAGAAGCGGACCGGCGGCGAAGTGGAAGACTACCGCGCCCAAAATCAAACCGACTACGGAAACAATGACAAAGCGCAGGGAGAATACTTGTCTGCTGACTCCGTTCCTGAAGCCGACGGCCTTCATAATGCCGAAGTCGATCTGTTCGCGGTTGAAGACTTTTTCCGCCAACTGAAGACTGCTGATTATGATGAAAACAACGGCGAAACCGAAAATAATCACCGGTAATATGTTAAACGCATCGCTCATCAT
>JAAZJE010000012.1 GCA_012800515.1 Clostridiaceae bacterium | reverse complement strand
CTATCGTGCACTCGCCGCAGAAACGCGGAGTCTGTACGGTGGTGAGAACAACCACCCCGAAAAAGCCGAACTCGGCTCTGCGTAAAGTCGCAAGAGTACGTTTGTCTTCGGGCATGGAAGTTTCAGCCTACATCCCCGGTATCGGCCACAATCTGCAGGAGCACTCCGTGGTTTTGATTCGGGGCGGTAAAGTCAAAGACTTGCCCGGCGTGCGCTACCACATCATACGCGGAACCTTGGATACAGCCGGGGTTTCCGGTCGTATGCAGGGACGTTCCAAGTACGGTGCGAAGCGCCCGAGACCCGGAGGCAGGTAAGGAAAGGAATTAGGAAGCTTCAGGTTTGGACTCAACGCGCACAGTATTTCCGATTCGGGATGAGCCCGATATTTGGACACTGACGCAGTTCGTAGCAGAAATGTGAGTACCTGTGGTTTCGGAGGAAGCTCGCAACGATCCTTTACGGATCGTGTTCAGCGGCGGAGCAAACGGCGAAGATTGCTCACCGTGGCCGGAAAATTCCGTGCGAGTGACAATTCGCATAATCATGAAAGGAGGGAAGCAAGTGCCAAGAAAAGGCCATGTCCCAAAAAGAGAAGTGATTCCTGATCCCATTTATCATAGTGAGAGGGTGGCGAAGTTGATTAACAACGTCATGCTCAACGGTAAGAAGGGATTGGCACAGAGAATTTGTTATAGCGCCTTTGATCTCGTCCGTGAGCGTAGCGGCAAGGACCCCCTGGAGGTTTTTGAGCTGGCTCTGACGAATATTACTCCGTTGTTGGAGGTTAAGGCGCGGCGGGTCGGCGGATCGAACTACCAAGTTCCGATTGAAGTCCGTCCGGCCAGACAACAGACGTTAGCTCTGCGCTGGCTCGTACAATATGCCAGGAACAGGAGTGAAAGAACCATGATTGAGCGGCTGGCGGGGGAGATCCTCGACGCGTCGAACAATCAGGGCGGAGCGGTCCGTCGTAAAGAGGAAATGCATAGGATGGCCGAGGCCAACCGTGCCTTCGCTCATTACCGTTGGTAAGCTCCCGGAAGGATACTTAGTAACATGTCGGGGACATACAGTCTGGACAAAATTCGTAATATCGGCATAATGGCGCATATCGACGCGGGTAAAACCACGACGACCGAGCGGATTCTGTTCTATACCGGCCGGATACATAAGATGGGCGAGACTCATATGGGTCAGGCCGTCATGGACTGGCGCGAGCAGGAACAGGATAGAGGCATCACCATTACTTCGGCGGCGACGACAGCGATCTGGAAAGATTGTCGAATCAATATTATCGACACTCCGGGTCACGTCGACTTTACCGTCGAAGTGGAGCGCTCCCTGCGCGTTCTGGACGGTGCCGTGACCCTGCTCGACGCCAAGGGCGGAGTGGAGCCGCAGACCGAGACCGTATGGCGACAGGCCGATCGTTATCATGTGCCGCGGATCGTCTTTATCAATAAGATGGATCTGGTCGGTGCGGACTTTTTCCGTTCGGTGCAGTCTCTTAAGGATCGCCTGCGTGCCAATGCGGTACCGATGCAGTTGCCGATCGGCTCCGAGGAGAATTTCCGGGGTATTATCGATCTGGTTTCGATGCGAGCCGAGCTTTACGAAGATGAGTTGGGACTGATCATGACCGAGGACGAGATCCCGGCCGACCAGTTGGATTCGGCTGTCGAGTGGCGTGATCGCCTTATAGAGACGGTTGCCGACCTCGACATGGAGCTGATGGAAGCCTATCTGGAAGGCTCCGAGATCAGTGAAGAACTGCTACGGGCGGCGGTCAGACGGGCAACCTGTGCCTGTAATCTAACCCCGGTATTCTGCGGATCGGCGTACAAAAACAAGGGCGTTCAGCTGCTTTTGGACGCAATTGTTTATTACATGCCGTCACCGCTGGATATACCTCCCGTGACCGGAATCAATCCCGATACGCATAAGGAGGAGCCGCGGTCGAGTTCTGTTGATGAACCCTTTGCTGCTCTGGCTTTCAAGATCGAAACCGATCCGTTCATCGGCAAACTCTCGTTTTTCAGAGTATATTCCGGCACGCTCAAGGCGGGTTCGTATGTCTATAATGCCGACAAGCAACAGAACGAGCGGATCAGCCGCATCATGCTGATGCACTCCAACCATCGCGAGGATGTGGATGAAGTCAGTGCCGGGGCGATAGCCGCCGCGGCCGGTCTGCGGGTAACCACGACCGGAGATACGCTGAGTGACCCCAATCATCCGATTCTCCTGGAATCCATGGAATTTCCGGAGCCGGTAATCTCCGTTGCTATTGAGCCGCGCAGCCGCGCGAGTCAGGACAAGATGATGATCGCTCTGCAGAAGCTGTCGGAGGAAGATCCGACCTTCCGCACCAGCACAAATGAGGAGACCGGACAGACACTGATTTCCGGCATGGGCGAGTTACATCTGGAGATTATCGTCGATCGCCTGTTCCGAGAGTTCCGGGTTGAAGCCAATGTCGGTACGCCGCAGGTCGCTTATCGCGAGACAATTACCGAGACTGTTGAGGTCGAGGGACGTTTCGTGCGTCAGACCGGCGGCAGGGGACAATATGCGGTATGTAAGCTGCGTCTGGAGCCCTGTGAGCGGGGTTCCGGCTACGAGTTCGTTAACGCGGTAGTCGGCGGGGCAATTCCCAAGGAATACATCCCCGCAATTGATACCGGAATTCAGGATGCGATGAAGAGTGGCGTAATTTCCGGTTATCCGGTTGTCGATGTCAAGGTTACTGTTTTAGACGGTGACTGGCATGAGGTTGATTCGTCGGAGATGGCTTTCAAGATAGCCGGCTCCATTGGTTTCCGCGAGGGCTGCGAGAAGGCCTCGCCGGTTATTCTCGAGCCGATCATGAAGGTAGATATTACGGTGCCCGACGACTATATCGGTGACGTTATGGGCGATATCAGCGCGCGTCGCGGTCGGATCGAAGGAACCGAGTCAATTGAAGGAGCGCAAATGATTACCGCCTCCGTGCCTTTGGCGGAGCTTTTCGGCTATGCGACCTCCCTGCGTTCCCGCACGCAGGGCAGGGGAACCTTCGTCATGCAGATTGACCACTTTGAGGCGGTTCCGAAAGCAGTGACGGAAAAGATCACCGGAATGTAAAAAACAGCCTTTTCGTAGGCCGTTTCGGCGGGTTTCGGCGCCGAAAGATGAACAAAAGATGAATTTATACGGATGGTGCTTGCAGAATTTAAATCTTCGTGTAAAATACATTCTGCGGGCATACGCAAACAAAAGGAAGGAGTGCGGCAAAAAGGAACCGCACAAATAAGGAGGAAATATTAATAATGGCTAAAGAAAAATTTGTCAGAACTAAGCCACATGTCAACATTGGAACAATCGGACATGTCGACCATGGCAAGACTACCTTGACTGCTGCCATAACGAAAGTTTTGGCAATGCAGGGTCACGCCAAGTTCGAAGCCTATGATCAGATCGACAAGGCTCCGGAGGAAAAAGAGCGCGGTATTACTATCAATACGTCTCACGTCGAGTACGAAACCGAGAACCGCCACTATGCCCATGTTGACTGCCCCGGTCACGCTGACTATATCAAAAATATGATTACAGGCGCAGCGCAGATGGACGGCGCGATTCTCGTTGTTTCCGCCGCTGACGGCCCGATGCCCCAGACACGTGAGCACATCCTGCTGGCGCGCCAGGTCGGTGTTCCGGCTATCGTCGTGTTCCTGAATAAGTGCGATATCGCCGACGAGGACATGATTGAACTCTCCGACATGGAAGTTCGCGAACTGCTCGATATGTATGAGTTCCCGGGCGACGACACGCCGCTGATTCAGGGTTCGGCCCAACAGGCGCTCGACTCCGAAAGCACCGACATCAACGATCCGGTTTACAAGCCGATTCTCGATCTGATGGCTGCCGTCGACGAGTTCATCCCGACGCCCGAGCGTGATACGGACAAGCCCTTTGCCATGCCGGTTGAGGACGTGTTTACGATTACCGGTCGTGGAACGGTTGCCACGGGTCGTGTCGAGCGCGGTGTTATCAAGGTCGGAGACCCGGTTCAGATCGTCGGTCTGCGCGATAAGCCTCTGGCCTCGGTTGTTACCGGTGTGGAAATGTTCCACAAGCTGCTTGATCGTGCCGAGCCCGGCGACAATGTTGGACTGTTGCTACGCGGTATTGCCCGGACGGAGATCGAGCGCGGCCAGGTTATATGCAAGCCCGGTTCGATCAATCCTTACACGAAGTTCGCCGGTCAGGTTTACGTACTGACTAAGGACGAGGGCGGCCGCCACAAGCCTTTCTTCAGCGGTTATCGTCCGCAGTTCTTCTTCCGCACGACCGACGTTACCGGCGTCATCAATCTGCCCGAGGGCGTTGAGATGGTCCTGCCCGGTGACCACGTTAATATGAATATCGAGCTGATCACCCCAATCGCCATTGAGAAGGGAACCAGCTTTGCCATTCGTGAGGGCGGACATACGGTCGGTGCCGGTAGCGTTACGGATATCGCCGGATAAAAACGCGGCACTCCGCACTTGTAGCGAAAACTGTACTGTAAGCTAAAGCTAACAATGTAAAACGGGGAGTCTCCGTCCGGAGGCTTCCTGTTTGTCTATATACGACACAGTGACGCCAAAAGAAAAAGACGGGAAATAGCGACAAAACGGGACAGCGGGCCCGACAGGAGAGCGTCGGATATGTTAAGATTAGCCAGTTGCAGGACGGGTTGTGATCGTTCGGCAAATTTGCAGAGAGGATAAACCGAACGTCGGATGCGTTCGTTGCAGATTATAAACGTAAATATGAGACTAAAGCTTGAGAAGAGAGTTATGAGTGGGATTCAGCCGAACGGACGCCTCCGCTATGATTATATTTTCACTTTCGGTGATGTGGAGAGTTCGCCGTACCGGCTTGCCGATTATTTGCCGGAGGATGGGCTGCAGAAGGATGGTTTGTCGGAGGATGGTTTGTCGGAGGACGATCTGTTAGAGAACGATCTGCCGGAGGGGGACTTCCCGGAGGAAGATTTCTATCCGGATACTATAGATGACGGTGACGCGGAGCAGGATGAAAATTCGGTTCTCGTTGATCGCTATAAGCGGTATCGCCATCGTATCTTCGACAGCGGTGACGATAATTCCGAGGACGGTGATGACCCGATGAGTGATGAGGAAATCGGGGCGATATTCACGGACGAATTGATCCTGCCCTGTGTGCCTCTGAGAGGGATGTCGCCGCTACCTCATATTACCATCAGCCTGGATATCGCCAGGCGCCGTTCCAAGGCCGCTGTGATGAAGGCGATGGACGACAATCTGCCGATTTTCCTGATAGCCCAGCGCGACTTAAATAAGAGTTGGCCGAAGGAATCCGATCTCTACACTTGGGGCTGTGTGGCGCGTATTCTGGATATTGACGACGGCCAAAGGGAAGGTGCGTTGCGAGTTCTGGTTGGCGGAGTGGACCGTGCCGAATTGGTCAGCTTTTACAATAAGAGCGATTTTGCCCTGGCAAAGGTGCGTCTCGGACGAGCCGCACCTTTGAATGAAGATGACAAGCTACGTCTGGAAGTATATAAGCGTGACCTGCTGGATCGCTTTTTTGAGTATATTCAATTGACCCGTAAAGTTCCGCGCGACTTGGTTGCACATTTGGCTCTGCAGGACGATTTCGACCTCATAACGAATTTTGTCGCCGCGACGCTGGAACTGGAACTGGAACAGGTGATCGATATTCTCGGCACGCTGGATCTTGTGGAACGCTATACAAATATTTCCGAAATCCTGGAGCGTGAGATTAAGATGGCCGAATATCGCGCCGATCTCATGAATAAGGTTCATTCCTCTATTTCGCAGGATCAGCGCGAGTATTTTTTGCGTGAGGAGATGCGGGTAATTCGTGACGAGCTGGGCGAGGGAGAAACGACGGAGGATGAGGTTGCCGCTTATCTTAAGCTCTTGGCCAAGACACCGATTCCCGACGCTTGGCGGGAACGCCTGGAGAAAGAAATCAATAAGCTCAATAAATACCCGCCGGCTTTCCCTGAGGCGTCGGTGCAACGCAACTATTTGGACTTGGTCTTTGAGTTACCTTGGGGCAAAGAGGCGCATGAGAATCACGATATCGCCAAGGCACGGCGACAATTGGATCGCGACCATTATGGGCTGGAGTATGTTAAGGAGCGCATTCTCGAGTATCTCGCCGTGCGCAAATTACAGGCCGAGCGTGAGAATGACGGTGAAGTTGCGCCGATTCTCTGTCTGGTCGGTCCACCCGGCGTCGGTAAGACCTCGGTGGCGCGCTCGATAGCGACCGCTCTGCGCCGCCGCTATGTGCAGTTTTCTCTGGGTGGAGTGCGGGACGAGGCGGAAATCCGCGGACATCGCCGCACCTATATCGGAGCCATGCCGGGACGCATAATTCAATCGATGCGTCAGGCGAAGGTTTCCAACCCCCTGATCTTGCTGGATGAAATAGACAAGCTCGGTTCTGACTTCCGCGGTGATCCTTCTTCTGCGCTTTTGGAAGCTTTGGATCCGGCGCAGAATGATCACTTTATGGATCATTACTTAGATATTCCTTTTGATCTTTCCAAGGTGCTATTTATTACGACGGCCAATGATGCGGAGGCCATACCGCCGGCATTGCTGGATCGCATGGAAATGATCCGCCTGAACGGCTATACCCAGTATGAGAAAGAGCGCATCGCCCGTCGCCATCTGTTGCCGCGTCAGCTTAAAAAGCATTCGCTGACCAGGAAAGAGATGCACATAACCGATTCCGGCCTTAATGCCCTGATTCGAGGCTATACTCGCGAGGCGGGCGTGCGTCAGTTGGAGCGCGAATTAGCGCGCCTCTGCCGCAAGGCCGCTTTGGAAATAGGCGAGAAGCAGGGAGCCGGGATTCGGATCACCGCCCAGAATATCGGGGACTATTTAGGTCTGCCCAAGTATTACGAGGACGAGCTGCAGAAGATTAATCAGATTGGTGTGGTCACCGGTTTGGCCTGGACGGCGGTCGGCGGAGAGACGATGAGCATCGAGGTCAATCGCATGCCGGGCACGGGTAAGCTCGAAATGACCGGTCAGCTGGGCGAGGTGATGCAGGAGTCGGCGAAGGTGGCACTGGCCTATCTGCGTGCTCATTCGCGCGATTTCGGCATTGAGGACAACTTCTACAAGGATAACGATATCCATATTCATATTCCGGAAGGAGCCGTGCCCAAGGACGGTCCTTCAGCCGGAGTTACTTTGGCGACCGGACTGGTTTCAGTATTTACCGGGCGTCCCGTACGTAGCGATATCGCCATGACCGGCGAGCTGACCACGCACGGGCGGGTGCTGCCGATCGGCGGACTCAAAGAGAAGCTGATCGCGGCTGACCGCGCCGGAATAACAAGAGTGCTGATTCCGCAAACGAATAAGCGCGAATTGAGTGAGATGCCCGATTCGGTGCTCAAACGCCTGGAGATCATGCCGGTGCGGACGATAGATGAGGTTCTGAGTATCGCTCTTGACGCTACCCCTCGGGAGGAGTAAAATAATAAGTTGACTGTGGCTGGGATACGTCGTACAGAGTTGCGCCGTCCCTGTCTATGGGAGGAGAATAAAAATGCGTAAAGATATACATCCGAAATATTCAAAGTGCACGGTGCAGTGCGCCTGCGGTGAGAGCTTCGAGACGCGATCCACGGTGGAGAACATCAGGGTAGACCTGTGTTCCAAATGCCATCCGTATTTTACCGGTAAGCAGAAGTTGGTCGATACCGGCGGACGCGTGGAGCGTTTCCAGAGGCGGATGCAAAACAGGTAGCCGCATAACGGCGAGCTTTACCGTGAAGCTACCGCTTGGACTGGCGGTAATTCACGGTAATTTTATGTCTATGGTGAACCGAAATGAACGGCGATAAGACGAAAAAAGCGAAGACATATACATCGGAACTGAATTCGGGGCGTCCGGTGCGGCGCACCAAAATAGGCGGCCAGGCTCTGATCGAGGGTCTCCTGATGATGGGGCCGGAACGGGTTGCGATGTGCTGTCGACGGGCCGACGGCCGCATCGAAACGGAAGCACTGCCCCTGCCGAAAACCGACGATATCTGGGCGAGATTGCCGGTTGTGCGCGGCAGTGTGCGTCTGTTCCGTCAGCTGAAAATGGGTATGAAGGCAATTTTCAAGTCGGCCGAGTATTTCGAGGCGGATCAGACGGATCAGGTGAAGGAAGCCGAGAAAAATACCGAGGACGTCGACAGTGCTGTTTCCGAAGCTGTGGAGGTCAAAACCCCCGAGACTGAGGTTGAGCCTGCGGATGTCGAGACTAACGAGGTCGAAGCGGCGGAGATTGAAACCGCCGGCTTGGTAAAAGAATCAACGGAAAAGTCGGCCAAGTCCTCGACGATGAGTTCGTTGCAACTTGGTCTGACCGTGGCGCTGAGTATGACGATCGCGGTCGGGCTGTTCATCTTATTGCCGAATTTAGTCGCGGGACTGATTTTGGGTCCGCGTTCCGCTCAGCAGGCCTGGGGAATGAGTTTTTTTTATAATTTATTCGAAGGCCTGATTAGGATCGTCATATTACTGAGTTATCTGGGTCTGACCTCGCTCCTGCCGGATCTGCGGCGGATCTGGATGTATCACGGCGCAGAGCATAAAGCGATCGCCTGTTACGAACACGGCGATGAAATGACCGCAGAGGCCGCTGCTACTTACAGCCGCTTCCACCCGCGTTGCGGAACCTCGTTCCTGATTCAGTTGATTATAATCAGCGTATTGGTTTTTGCCGTGGTTGGCTGGTACGGTATCTGGCTGAACCTGTTGATACGCCTCTTGCTTCTGCCGCTGATAGCCGGTCTTTCTTATGAGCTGTTGTTGTGGGTGGGTAAGCACAGTACGACATTGCCGGCCCGAATTTTTGCCGCCCCCGGTCTGTTGACGCAGCGACTGACGACGCGCGAACCGGATCGGGAGATGTTAGAGGTGGCGGTTACGGCTTTACAGGCGGTTCTGCCGGATGATCCTGATGCGGACTTGTGGCGATGAGCGGGCTGTTTGACCGGAGCTTAGCTGATCTTTTGAATGGCAGTCTAATCTGGCTGAAGAAGCGCCGTTCCGCTTGGAGAGACGGAAATCTATCCGATGACGAGGTGCGGGATAAATTATGCGAATTATTGGCGGCCGCGCTGAAAACGACGCCGCTGGAATTATCGGTCAGACGCCGGGAGAAATTCGCGGACTTGTTGCGCGAGGCAAAGGATAATCTGCTGATGTTTGCCGCTTCCGAGGCCAAGATCGATACGGCTCAATTACGTCACGCGCGGGATCTCTTTCGCAGAATGGCGCTGACCTATCTTAACGGACGTCCTTTGGCCTACGTTGTCGGCTATACCACCTTCATGGGTCTGGAGATTATCTGTACGGATGATGTGCTGATTCCGCGTTCCGACAGCGAGGTGCTACTGGAACGGATTTTGGATGTGTTGCTAACGGAAGGATTGAGTTCGGAGTTTTATCACGGCGCCCGCATTTTGGAGATCGGCACCGGTAGCGGCTGTCTCGCTTTGGCTCTGCAGATGGAGCGGGTCAGGACGGCCGGAGCGCGCGTTGAGTCTCTTGTGGCGACGGACAATTCCTCCCGCGCTCTGAGTGTGGCGGCGCGCAATGTCGAGGCTCATTATGCCGAACATCTGGTGAATTTGGTCGAGACGGATATCTATCCGCCCACGGATGTGTACGGAACTTTTGACCTGATCTTCGGCAATCCACCATATATACCGACGGCGGATCTGGCCGGGCTCGACGCCGAGGTCAGGGAGCACGAACCTTTGGCGGCGCTCGACGGAGGTACGGACGGCTTGGCGATAATTCGCCGGATTTTGGCCGGTTTGCCGCGCTATCTGCGTCCCGGCGGTTATATTCTCCTGGAGCACGGCTATGACCAGCGCGAGGCGATTCGGGCTCTGTTTGAGGAGTGGGCCGATCCGGACGGAAGGTTCCGCCTCGGCGATGTTAAGCAGTATGTCGACTACGCGGGAAATCCGCGGGTGATTGCGGCGCGCCTGCGGAACAGATAACTCAGATAAGAGTTACGGGAATACGGATAAGAGAGTGATATGGCAGCGAAGGAAATTGATGCAAAATTGAAAGGCGTTTTAAGTCGCTATGAGGAATTGACGGCCTTGGCCGCCGATCCGGATGTCCTCGTCGACCACGAGCGCTATATGGCCTGCTGTAAGGAATTGGCCGATCTTGAGGAAGTTGCCGCGTCGATCCGGGAACTGGCCGAGAATCTTGCGGCTCAGGCGGAAACCGCCTCCATGGAGGCGGAGGCCGCGTCCGATCCGGAATTGCGGCGGATGATTTACGATGAGTTGGGTGAATTGACGGAACGCGAGACGGAATTGCGTGAGGAGATCCGCGTCCTGATGCTACCGAGCGACCCGCGCGATAAGCGCAATGTCATCATCGAGATTCGTGCCGGAGCGGGCGGGGAGGAAGCGGCGCTGTTTGCGGCGGAGCTCTACAATATGTACACGCTCTATGCGGCCGCCCATAATTTTCGAGTAGAGTTGATCGATGTAAACGAGACCGACTTGGGCGGTTATAAACAGATAGTCTTTGCCCTGGCCGGACAGAAGGTCTTCAGCCGTCTGAAGTTTGAGAGCGGTGTGCATCGCGTTCAGCGGGTGCCCGAGACCGAGTCCGGAGGACGCATCCATACTTCGACCGTGACGGTGGCGGTCATGCCCGAGGTCGACGAGGTCGAGGTGGAAATTCGCCCGGAGGACTTGCAAATCGATACTTATCGGGCCAGCGGCGCCGGCGGTCAGCACGTCAATAAAACCTCCTCGGCGATTCGGATTACCCATCTGCCGACCGGGACGGTGGTCACCTGTCAGGATCAGCGCTCACAATTCCAGAATAAGGAAAGGGCTTTGGCGGTATTGCGGGCCATTCTGCTTGATCAGGAAGAAGCCGCCCGGGCCGGGAGCATCGCCGACGAAAGGCGCAGTCAAATCGGTACCGGCGACCGTTCCGAGCGCATCCGCACTTATAATTATCCGCAGAGCCGGGTTACCGATCACCGTATCGGTCTGACCCTTTATCGTCTCGATGATGTGCTGGCCGGTCAGTTGGATCTTTTGGTTGAACCGTTGATGCAATATCATCAGGCGCAATTATTGGAAAAGGGACAGGGCTAAATATGCTGACGCGGATAGTCAAAGTTGATGCGCAAGAGCCGGATTTACGGCTTTTGGCGGAGCCGGCCGAGGCTTTGCGACGCGGCGAGTTGGTCGCTTTTCCGACGGAGACGGTCTATGGTCTGGGCGGCGCCGCTCTGAATGCGGCAACGGTGGCGCGGATTTTCGCAGTTAAGGATCGCCCGGCCGACAATCCCCTGATTATTCATTTGTCGGAGCCGTCCCTGGCAATCGACCTGACGACCGGAATCAGTGAATTTGAGGTTGCCCTGATGGCGCGATTCATGCCCGGGCCTTTTACTCTGGTTCTGCCCCGCCACGAACGGGTGCCGGATATCGTCAGCGCCGGGCAGGATACGGTGGCGATTCGCTGTCCTGAGAATCCGGTCGCGCAGGCGCTCATGCGCCTGACCGGGATTCCTTTGGCCGCGCCTTCGGCCAATCGCTCCGGGCGACCCAGCCCGACGGTGGCGCGCGATGTGGCGGAAGATCTCGACGGAAAGATTCCTTATATTGTCGACGGCGGCGCCTGTCAGATCGGTATTGAATCGACCGTGGTTATCGCCCGCGATGACTATCCGATAATTCTCCGTCCGGGGCTCGTGACGCGGGAGATGTTGGCGGATTTTACTGCTGAGTATTTCGGTGTCGAGCGAGCCGAACAAAACCGCGAGTGCGCCGAAGCGAGTCAACGGGAGCAAAGCCGGTCGCAAGCACCGCCCCTGTCGCCGGGACAGAAATATCGCCATTACGCACCGCGGGCGCGTCTGGAGATTTTTACGGGCGACGACAGTGGCGCGCGAGCAAAGGATCTACGGGCTCGGCTCGAGCGCTATTTGAGCGTTGAATCGCCTCAGGAAGGCGTAGAGCGCCTTGTAGGTCTATTCATATCGTCAGCTACTCTGGAGGCATTTAAAGGCGGTTTAAGCGGTCCGACGGCATTGTCGGCAGAGTTGCGACCGGAAGTAATTGTCTATGCCGCCGAGCCGGATCCAAGCGCCGCGGCCCATGAACTCTTTGCCGCTTTACGTTCTTTCGATCGTGTCGGAGCGGCGGTTATTTTCGCGGAAGGTTTGTCCGCCGGTTCGGGCGGTGAGGCTTATATGAATCGTCTCCGCCGCGCGGCGGGCGGCGGTGCCGAGGAGGATGAATGATATGTCGACTGAAGCCGAGTGCGCGGTGGCGACCGAACCGATGAGTGTAGCTCAAGCAAGGGAAAATAATTTGCCGGAATTAGCTCTGGTCTTCGTTTGCACGGGCAATACATGCCGCAGTCCGATGGCGGCGGCTCTGTTTGAATATCTGAACGCCAAGCAACCCCTCCCCCTGCCGGTGCGGGCCGAATCGGCCGGCCTGATGGCCGCGGAAGGCGCTCCGGCCTCTGCGAATGCGAAACGGGCACTGGACGAGGACTACCCGGGAATCCGCGATTTGAGCGGACACCGGGCTACAGGGCTCAATGCGGAATTAATCGAGCGGGTCGGGCTGATCCTGACGATGGAAGCGTCACATGCGGAATATCTGCGCCGTATCCTGCCGGAATACGCGCACAAGATCGCCGGAATATACGAATATGCGCTCGATGAGCGTGACAGAAGCGTGGCCGATCCCTATAGGGGAGACCTGGAGGTCTATCGGGCGACCGCCCGGGAAATCCACGACCTGATTGTCGAACTGTTCCCGCGTCTGCGCCGCGAAATCAACGCGGCAAACGGAAAATAGCTGAAATCAGTCGGCAACGAAATCAATCGACCGAAAACCCCGCCGGCGGGAAGCAGCTGGATTCTTTAAGAGACCGCTCGGACGGCGTGAATGAGCGCAGTTAGGGCGAAGAGATATTGGGCAATATAGTACGTTATGATTACGGTCAAATCGATCCAGGTCTCTTTGACACCGAGTTGCATGAAGAGGATAAACGCATCCGAGATGACAAAGAGTGCGGCGGCTATCGTCGCAATAACGCCGTAGGGAACGGCGAGAGCGAGTGTCCCGACCAAAACAGCGCCGTAAACGAGGTAGTGCCAGATGGGCTGTCCGGTTTTGAAATGACCGTATAGGCAGATAACCAGGATGACAACTATCATGGCGAGCCATATCCACAGACTCCAGGCATGGAATCCGACGGCGCCGATAAAGGCCGCGTAGTAGAAGAAATGACCGACGGCGAAAATTATCATGCCGCCGATGAAATTTAATTCCAGAACTATGTCGGCAATCCCGCCGAGAAACAATGCGACGGCGATCAAAATGGCGAATTTGCCGCCTCCGATGGCGGCGGCATAGACGGCGAGCAGGGCGGCCGTGAAAGTGGCCGATCCCTTAAACATCAGGGTTAAGCGGCGCGGATACAGGCGCTTGCGCTCGTTGATCTTGAATTGAATACCGAAAAACGTCATTACGACTAACGCCAGACCGGCAACTATATAGTAGGTCATACGCAATCTCACTTTCTATCGGATAAATCAATAATAACACATAATACGGTTGGCAATACGGTTGCGTGGCGTTTACATACATTGGGCAATATGGTATATTGCGCCTGTCTGGAGGATTGGTTGCACGGGGAAATGCTTTTGGGACAAGTGTAACGTAACGGAGAAAAGTAGATGTCTAAAATCAACCTGTCAACCGCCAAACAATCCAACTCGCTTAAAATTATCCTGACTTGTTTTTTTATTGCCGTCGCCTTCGTTGCCGTCGGCTCAAAATCGTCCTTCATCTATCCGATCAATGATTGGGGTGATGCCAACGCCTACATTACGGTTGCCCGGATGATGCTGAAAGGTAAAGTCCTCTACGCGGACATTTTTGAGCAAAAAGGCCTTTACCACTATCTGCTCCATATTCCCGCCACCTTGATTTCCTATCCCGGTTTTTTCGGTGTTTATCTCCTGGAAACTCTGGCACTGACCTTTTTTCTCTTCTTTGCCTACAAATCGATGGCACTCTATCTGCCTTCCGGACTTATTCCGCCGACCCTGGCCATCCTAGCTTTCATAACCACCTTCTCGCCGGCTTTCGCTCACGGCGACAGCGCGGAAGAATTAATGTTGCCTTTCCTGGCCTATTCGCTATATAAGCTACTTCAATGGTCAAGAAACGAAGACGCCGACCTGCCGGCCGGAGCCTGGATTTTTCAAGGCATAGCGACCGCCGTGATTTTTTGGACAAAATACACCCTCCTGAGTTTTCATATCGGCTTCTGTCTAGCTATTTTGATTGTTTCTGTCTGTTCGAGAGATTGGAAAGGTCTGTTCCGGAAGGTTGCACTCTGGGTACTGGGTATTATTTTAGGTTCGTTGCCTCTCCTGTTTTATTGTGGTTTAACCCACTCCTTTGCGGACATGTTCGCCGTTTATATCCGTTCCAACGCCGTCACTTACGCCCAAACGCATAATCAGTTTAACGAACAACTGGCGCAACACTTTAACCGGGGCATTATCTTCCACATCGGCCGTTTTCTTTTTGGCCTCGGTAGCAATCCTCTGATCACCGGTATGGCTTTGGTCGGCTTTCTGCGCTTGGGATGGGCGCGTAAAAATCCCCAACGCAGGTTACGCCTGGCCGTTCGCTGTATCTATGGCAGTATGCTGGGCATTCTGATTGCCCTACCCTTCGTTTTCAACTATTACTTTCTTCCCTTGGTCATCCTATCTATCCTGGGCATCATTAGTCTGCTCCGGTGGGTTCCGGACTCCGTTCGAGCCGGTATCAACCGTAAAAAAAGCCTGGCCGCCACTATCCTGATTCTGGCGTTCCTAATCCCTTTCTCGTTAGCATCCGGTCGCCACTCTTACCTGCTCCTCTATGGGCGCGAAGATCTGCCCCAATATAAGTTCCGTAAAATCATCCGCCAAACCCCCGATCCGACCCTAATGATTCATGCCACAATGGATCACGGCTTCCAAAATGTTGCCGAGATTGTACCCGACGATAAATACTTCATTGGTACAAATACAATCGTCCCGGAGCGGGTTCGGATCTGGCGTGAGACGATCATGGCGGGTAAAGTCGACTACATTATCACGAATAACCAGGAATTGGAGCCGCTCTATCCGGGGTTGCCCTATGATCTGGTCGAGGCTATTCCGCATCCGTATGAAAAGCAGGTCTTTGTATATCGTTTGTACCGTCGGAAAACATTGCCGCATTAACGAAAACTTACCATATTTAGGGCAATTTGAACGAACGGTTGGACCTAGCGGTTGAATAACAGAGCTGAATAACAGAGCCTAGCGGTTGAATTTGACAGCCGCAAAGGATCATTGCTATTATTGCTTGGTTAAGGTCGTAAGACCGCGCGTGATCAGGCATATTCCTCGTTCCAACCGAAAGTTGGAGCCGAATGACCGAGAGGAGGTGAAATGATGGCTAATAAATACGAGTTGGTCACGGTACTCAGTACGCTTCAAGGCGACGAAGCAGTCAAAGCTTTGGCCGAGAAGATTGATTCCATGCTTACCTCATTGAGCAGTATAATAGATAAAGATGACTGGGGCGCACGGCGTCTGGCTTATGAGATTGAAGACCAGCGTGAAGGGTATTATACCGTCTATCAGTTAGAAGCCGAGCCCGAGGCTCCGGCCGAGATTGAGCGTCTGCTCAAGATAACTGACGGCGTTTTACGCTGGCTGATAGTTAAGAAAGATTAAAGCGGATACAGAATCGTCGAACTGCCGCGGGCATCGGCCTGATATGCCTGCGACGCGGAGATGACAAACAGAAAGGTAGGTCAAACATGAATAAAGTTATACTAATGGGAAGATTGACCCGTGATCCCGAACTGCGACAGACGCAGAGCGGTGTTCCGGTCTGTTCATTCACTCTGGCGGTGGATCGTCGCTTCAAAAATCAGCAGGGAGAGTATCCCACGGATTTCATTCCGATTGTGGCCTGGCGCCAGCAGGCGGAGTTTGCCGGACGTTGGTTCCAGCAGGGAATGCGCGTGGCGGTTGTCGGATCCATGCAGGTTCGTACCTGGGACGACAGCGACGGCAATCGTCGCTATGTGACCGAGGTTATCGCCGATGAGTTGCACTTTGCCGACGGCAAGCGTGACGGCGGTGGCGGCGGTGCTTATGCCCAACAGGGCGGCTACCAACAGGGCGGCGGTTACGGTCAACAGAGCGGCGGCTACCAGCAGGGTGGCGGCTACGGCCAGCAGAGCGGCGGTTACACCCAGCGGAGCGGTGGCGGCTACGACGCGCCGGAACCGGCAACTGCGGCAAGCACACCGAACAAAACCGACGAGCAGGAACCGGGTAGGGAATACAGCTATTTTGAAGCTCCTGATGACGATACGTCATTACCATTTGACATTTAATCGGAACTGCATAGCAGAGCACACAATACAGAGGATACGATAGAGATACACAACACAGAAAATAAAGGTAGATAATTATGGCAGAAGAAAAAGAAATTACTGAAACTCAGGAGGTGGCAACAACTACGGAGGAGGTTGCCGGCGAAGAGACCGCGGCAACCGCGCAGGCTCGCGAAAATCGCGGCGGCGGACGCGAAGCGCGTGATCGTGATTTCGATCGCGATCGCGAAGGCGGACGTCGCGGCGGTGGCGGTTTTTCCGATGGCGGTCGTTCGCGTGCCCGGCGCCCCAGACGCAAAGTCTGTACTTTTTGCGCCGAACACGTAGAGGAAATCGATTATAAGGACAGCGCAATGTTGCGCCGCTATATATCCGAACACGGCAAGATCCTGCCGCGTCGGATGACCGGTACCTGCGCCAAGCATCAGCGCACTTTAACGACGGCGATCAAACGCGCCCGTCATCTGGCTCTCTTGCCCTTTACCGGCGAATAGAGCGCGTCCCGTCGGGGTATGGACGTCCTTTTGCCGGGAAGCTGTGCTTTCCCGGCAGACGGTGCCCTCGTCGGGAGACGATGCCCCGCTCGGTGACTCCGCCTTTGAGGCCGGACACTGAGTGGGGATTTTTTTAGAGTATATTTACGACCGAATATTTACGGAGGGGAACATGGCTGAGAAATTTTCCGATTTCGTTTACAAGCGTCCGGATGATGCCGAGCTGATATCATTTTTGAGCAAGGAATTGTCGACATTGCGTGCCGCAACCGCGGCCGAAGAGCAGATTGAGAGCTGGCGGCGTGCGGAGGCGGCCATCAATGCCTATAGCGACCAGGGAACGCTGGCGCATTTCCGCGCCTCCGTGGATTCGCGCGACGAGTTCTACGCCGCCGAGGAGACGTGGCATTACGAGAAAATGCCGCTATTACAACAAGCGGCACAGGCATTCTACTCGGCTCTGCTTCACTCGCCGTATCGGCCGCAGTTGGAATTGGCGGCGGGCGGCAAAATCTTCCTGGATATAGCTCTGCAGGAGCAACTGATCAACGAAGCCGTCCTGCCCGATTTGCAAAAGGAAAATATGCTGACGCAGGAGTACGGAAATCTCCGTGCCGCGCTTCGCATCCCCTGGAACGGACAAAGTCTGACTCTGGCGCAGTTGGCTCCGTACAAAGCTTCTCAAGATGCGGAAGAGCGTCATGCCGCCGTGCGCGGCGAAACCGCCGCCTTTGCCGAGGCACTACCCGAGTTCGATCGGATTTTCGACGAGCTGGTGCGGACGCGTCGGGAGATTGCGCAGAAGCTGGGGAGAGAGAGCTTTGTCGATGTCGGCTATATGCGCATGCAGCGTTTGGATTACGGACGGTCCGAGGTCGACGCATATCGACGACAGGTTCTGGAACATGTGGTTCCGCTCACCGTGGAACTGTATGAACGTCAGGCCGAGCGTCTGGGTGTGAAGAAGCTGACCTTCTATGATCAGGCGCTGCAGACACGGAGCGGGAATCCGATGCCGATCGGCGGCGAGGCGGAGCTGGTGGCGAAGGCGTTACGGATGTATCGCGAACTTTCGCCCGAGACCGGTGAGTTCTTTGCCGTTATGGCGGAGCGCGAGTTGATGAGCCTTACGGCGACTGAGGGAAAACGCGGCGGTGGATTCTGTTGTTCTTTCGATACGCTTGGACTGCCGGCGATTTTTGCCAACTTTAACGGCACGCGGGATGATGTCGAAACGCTGACTCACGAGGTCGGACATGCTTTCCAGTATTGGATGTCGCGTGATATTTTCCCGGCTGGGAATCGTTGGCCGTCGATGGAGTCGGCGGAAATTCACTCGATGAGCATGGAATTTATTGCCTGGCCGTGGATGGAGAGCTTTTTCGGTGAGCAGACGGAGCTGTTCAAGTTCCTGCATCTGTCGGGCGCGGTGCAATTCCTGCCCTACGGCGTGCTGGTTGATCATTTCCAGCATGAGATTTACGAGCGCCCGGATTTGAACCCGGCCGAACGTCGCGGGGTGTGGCGCGAGTTGGAGCGGATGTATCTGCCGGCAACGGATTACGCGGATCTGGAGATTCTCGACGGCGGCGCGTACTGGTTCCGCCAGGGGCATATTTTCCAGTCGCCTTTCTACTATATCGACTACACGCTGGCGCAGGTCTGCGCGTTGCAGTTCTGGCAGAAGATGCGGCTCGACCGCGAGATGGCGTGGCAGGATTATCTGATGCTCTGCCGACAGGGAGGGCGTCTGCCTTTCCGTCAGTTGACCGCGGTCGGTAATCTGCTCTCGCCGTTTGAGCCGAATACGTTGGCGGCGGTGATTGCGCCGATTGCCGATTATCTTGCCGCGATCCCGGATGCCGATCTGTGATCGCCGTTGATACGGACTAGCCGGAGGAAGCCCGATGGAGACGATCAGAGTGCCTGAAAATCAGGAGATGAGCTGGGACGCTTTGCGTGCGGCTTATCCGGATTTTGTCTTCCGCGCCACAAATTTAAACTGGACGGAACAGGAGCTGATTCTGGAGTGGCATTTCGTTGTGCCGGGCTTGACGGAGTTCCGTCCGACCCTGCGCCTGCCGCGGGCCGGAATGTGCTTCGGCCCGGATTCCGAGCCGGAGGAGCAGACGGCGATTTACGAATTAGCCGTTGCCGTCGGGATGGTGGAACTGATCAGTTACTGGAAAGCGACAGCTTCGCCGAGGGTGCATCTGCCGCTCAATATTCCCGCGGTCGGGGAGGAACTCGATTTTTGGCTCAACCTCTATCGTGACGGTATGGGCGAGTACTTTTATCTCAATAATATCCCGGTTTACGGTTTGAGCTTTATGGAGCCGGTGGCCTTGGCGGAGGAGTTCGCGGCGGCGGATGTCGCTGTGACGCGGAGCGTTGGTGAAGCTGGCGATGCCACTGCGGAGCCGGACATCGGTGTGGCGCGAGACGCCGCAACAGTGCGGAATCGACTTTTGTTGCCGCTCGGCGGCGGCAAGGATTCCCTGGTTTCGCTGGCGGTCGCGCGGCGCACGGATAAGGAGATCGTGCCCTTTGCCATCAATCCGCAGCCGGCCACGTTGGAAGCGGTCGCGGCGGCGGGCTTGGCGCCGGAGGAGTGCATATTCGTGCGGCGCAGCCTGGATCAGCGCCTGTTGCGCTTGAATGAGCTCGGCTTCCTGAACGGGCATACGCCGTTCTCGGCGCTGGTGGCGCTGACGGCGCGGATGGTCGCCTACCTCTACGGTTTGCGCGATATCGCTTTGTCGAATGAGGCCTCCGCGAATGAGCCGACGGTCGATCTGCCGGCCGCCGACGGACGCCCGATTAATCATCAGTATTCAAAAACTTTGGAATTTGAGCAGGCGGTGGCGGAATACTTTGCGCGGAACCAGCTGTTCGAGCGGGAAGTGCGCTACTTCAGTCTGCTACGACCCTATTCGGAGCTGGCGATTGCGCGCGTCTTTGCCGAACTCACGGATTATCACCATATTTTCCGTTCCTGTAATCGCGGCAGTAAGGATAATATTTGGTGCGGTCATTGCGCCAAATGCTTATTTGTCAGCTTGATTATGTTGCCGTGGTTGGGGCGCGAAAAGGTTGCCGCGATGATCGGGCGTGATTTGATCGAAGCGGAGGATATGGTGCCGATTCTGGCCGAGTTGCTCGGAGTCACGCCGAGCAAGCCGTTCGAGTGTGTAGGAACGCGCGTCGAGTGCTACTTGGCTTTGGAACTGACCCGCGCCGAGTACGGGCGTTCGTACGATACTCTGCCGCTTTTATTGCGTCAGTTCGTGCAATGGCAGGTCAGCGGTGAATTGCCGGCCGAATTGTCGGAGCGTACCGTTGAAGAGCAATATCGGGAGTTATTGTATACGGCGCACCAGCACCGGGTACCGGCGAAGTATTTCCCCGCGCTTTCGAGTCTGTTTCCGCCGCTGGACCTGGCCGCCGTGACCTCCGAACTGCCGGGGTGGTTACGAGTTTTGCGTGAGCATTTTTACGGCAAATCCGTGGCTCTGCTCGGGCTGGGTTGCGAAGGAAAGAGCAGCCTGAACATTCTTAGTAAATGGCGCCACGATATCGGCTGGGAGCGCCTGCTGTTGGCGGATAAGGCGTCGCAGGATGAGGACGGGATTTGCGAATATTACAATTTACAGGCGGAACACGCGGTCGGACGGGTCGTGTTTTTCAGCGGCGAAGACTATTGTTCGGCTTTGGATGAGGCGGATATTGTTGTGAAATCGCCGGGCATCGCGCTTTTGCCCTGGAGTGGCGATCTGCTGCCGAACGGGCGGATGCGGCGCTGGCCGAATTGCGCGATTACCTGCCAGACGGATTTGTTCATGCAGGCTGCTCCGGGTCTGACGGTCGGAGTGAGCGGCACAAAGGGGAAGTCGACGACGACGGCGCTGATTCACGGAGTGTTGGCGGCGCAACGGGAACCGAGCTATCTGCTGGGTAATATCGGAGTGCCGGTTTTTGAGGACTGGACAAATTTGGAGGCGGAAGATGCGGTGGCGCTGGAGCTGTCTTCGCATCAGCTGCAGTTCATGCGCAACGTTCCGTGGATTGCCGTTTTGACGAACCTCTATCCGGAGCATCTCGATCACTATGTGAGCTATGAGGCATATGTCGACGCCAAGCTGAATTTATTGCGTTATCAAGGCGCGTCCGATGTGGCGATTATCGATTTGGACAATGCGGAGTTGGCGCAACGGGCGGCAAAGCTGGTTCAAGGCGAGGTAATTCTCGTTAGTCACTCGGCGGTTGTGTTGACGGCGGGTATCCGACCGGGGAATTTGGCGGCGCTCGGGTGGCAGGGCAAGGAGCCGCTGGCGACGATCTGGGTCAACAAGCCGCAGGCGGGCGATGCTCTGCACCTGGTTTGGCGCACAACCGGCGATCCGCTGGGCAGAATCACAACTTCTGCAGACAGCACTACTGTTTTCTCGATGATCCTGCCGAGGGAATCCGAATTGCGGCTCGACAATTTGGGTTCGCATCTGCGCGGTGTTCACCATGCCACTGATATGGCTCTCGCCTGGGCGGTGGCGCAGTTTGCGGGACTGCCGGTTTGGCGAGCGAAAGAGGTGTTTGCCGCTTTCAGAGGGCTGGCGCATCGTACCGAATATTGTGGCGAGTTCGCCGGGCGTCATTTTGTGAACGATTCGATCGCGACGATTCCCGCGGCGACGATTTTGGCTCTGGAGACGCTGGCGCCGGTGCATACATTGATCGCCGGCGGAATGGATCGCGGTCTCGATTTGAGCGCCTTGGCCGACTGCATTGTTGAGCAGGCGGTTCCGGTGGTGATTTTATTGCCGGATACGGGGCGGGTTTTGGCGGATTTGTTGCGGGAGAGATTGAATGCGACCGATCCTAAAAACTTTGCCGGAACGCGCGTATTTGTCGTGGAAGATATGAGGGCGGCGGTCAGCGCGGCCTTTGCCGAAACGCCGGTCGGTGGAACAGTATTATTGTCACCAGCCGCCTCGAGCTACAATCGATATAAATCATTTGAAGAGCGCGGAGAAGATTTCCGCGCGGAGATTCTTAAGCAGGCGAAAAACTATCAATAATGTTGATGCGCGGTCGTTCGGGGTTGACTCGCGATACGGGCGGATTGACTAATATCCCAGTCCGGTCAGAATCTTACTGATTTCTTTTCGTCCGCAGCCGCGTTCGATTCGGATTCGCCCCAGCGTGTGCAGTCCCTGGTCGGGGGTCGCCGCTTCGGGTCGAAAGGTTAAGACCGCGGTGGAATAACCGGCGCGCCCGACTTCCGCTACCGTAGCGTCACTGAAACGTCCGCCGGGATAGCAGAAAGTCGTTACGGGACAGCCGAAGAGTTGTTCCAGTTCTTTTTTGGAATCTTTGATGTGGTAAATCAGCAGTTTTTGGGAAAGATTTTCGAGAGTCGTGTTCGCCATGCCGCGTGAGCCGATCTCCATGCCGGCCTGCAGCATTTCCCGCACCATATCTGTAGTAAGATACCCGGGCTCATCCAAAGCCTCAACAGTCAGGTAGAAGGTTGCCTTGCAGCCTTTTGCAGTCAAAGCCGGCAGTGCGTTGGTGTATGCGGAGTGAAAACCGTCATTGAATGTCAGAACGAGCGGTTTGGCCGGTAGCGGACAATCGTTTTCCCAGTGATCGTAAAGCTCCCGCATCGAAATTGTTGTTATGCCGCGTTCCGCAAAACATTCGAGATGTTCGCTGAAGTGTTGCGGGGAGAGATAAGCGGCGTTTTCCTCTTCGTCGCTGACAGAGAAGTACATCAGAATCGGTATCGTTTCGTGACGCTCATAACTTGGACTCGGGGAAGGGCCTTTTGCGTCTTGCGATGTCGTTTCAGGCGTCGGAGTGGCGGTAGGTTTAGTCGTCGGCTTTTTTGTCGGTAGCGCGCTTGGTTTGGGCGTAGCGGTAGGTTCTTCGGACGCGCTTTGCTTCGGTGACGATTTCAGCCAGGACGGTAGTTTCCATTGGCTTATATAAACAATCACAAACGCAAGGACAATTATTGCCAGCACAATACCGACGATTGTCGGAGCCAGACGCTTAAACTTGTTTCCCATAGCCAAGTAACCTCCGATTCTAAGATTTTGCGGCTGATCCTATTGTATTCATTATGTGTGAAATTTCAACCGCTTGCGGTCCCCCGCCGTGTTGGCGTGTGCTGTCTGTCTGTTTGTATATTTGCGAAGAATCTGCTATTATATGTCCGATAAATAAGTGAAAGGAGCGAGGCAAACCACAGCATGAAGAATCTGCGTACGAGATCAGATGCGGCGGACGATTACCACACGTGTAAGTCGGCCGGATACACTTGCCATGTGGATCCTCGCCGACGTCACTAAGTCCCTGTAAGTTTCTGATGAACTGAACTGAGATTGAGCGTGTCGTTCTTTATCGCGTGCGCGTGTAAAGGCGTGTGTTGCGTAGCTCCGTGAAGGAGGCACGAGATGAGTGTGGAATTGGAAAAGAAAATTACCGATTTCCGGGAATTGCTTGAAAAGCGTGACATGCATGCTTTACGCGAGTTCCTGTTGCCGATCAATGAGGTCGATATTGCCCTATTGATCGAAAATACCAGCCGCGAGGAGTCTGCGCTGGTTTTCCGTCTTTTGCCCAAGGAAATCGCCGCCGACGTATTTGCGAATTTGCCGATTGAGAATCAGCAGAATCTTATCGAGGCCTTTTCCGAGCGGGAAGTGGGCGAGATGATCAACGCACTGTATGTCGACGACGCGGTTGATCTGCTGGAGGAAATGCCCGCTAATTTCGTGCAAAGGATTCTGCGTCAGGTCGGTAGCGGACGCCGCGAAGTCATCAATCACTTTCTGCGCTATGAAGAGGATTCGGCCGGCAGCCTGATGACCGCGGAGATGATTCACCTGCGGAGCGAGATGACGGTGGGTGAGGCGATTCAGCGAGTCCGTGATTACGGGGAGTATTGCGAAGTAATCAACACCGGATATGTTACTTTGCCGGACCGGGTTCTTGAGGGATATATCAGTCTGCGCACACTGCTGACTTCGTCGGATGATGAGCTGGTCGGTGATCTGATGGAAACAGATGTCATCAGCGCTCGGACCGGTGACGACCAGGAAGAAGTAGCCCACTTGTTCAGCAGGTACGACCTCCTATCTTTGCCTGTGGTGGATAACGAAAATCGTCTCGTCGGCATAATCACGATTGACGATGTGGTTGACGTTATCCAGGAAGAAGCGACCGAGGATATTGAGAAAATGGCCGCCATCGTGCCGAGTGAAGAATCCTATCTGCGCACCGGGGCTTTTACGCAGGCGCGTCACCGGGTCGGATGGTTGCTCTTCCTGATGCTTTCGGGAATCCTCAACGGAATTATTCTTCAACATTACGAAGCCGCGTTTTTGGCCATGCCGATTCTGGTTTCGTTCGTGCCGATGCTGACCGATACCGGGGGAAACGCCGGTTCGCAGAGCAGTACGCTGGTTGTTCGCGGTCTTTCGCTGAATGAGATCTCGACGCGCGATTTCTGGAAGGTGTTTTGGAAGGAATTTCAAGTATCGTTGCTTGTATCCGCCGTGCTCGGAACGGTGAATTTTCTGCAGATCGGTCTGCGCAACGATCACAACTGGATGTTGGCGCTGACGGTCAGTCTGGCCTTGACCGCTATTGTTATTCTTTCAAAGCTGGTCGGCGGCACTCTGCCTTTAGTGGCGAAAAAGTTGCGGCTCGATCCGGCTATAATGGCGGCACCGCTAATTACGACTATTGTCGATGCGATCGGACTGATAGTCTACTTTGCTGTCGCAACGATGTTATTGCAGATCTAGCGGCGGAGACGTCGGTAAAATCACAAGTTGTGCGGGAAGCCGCCGCGGTCGCCTAGAGTGCGACTTCGGCGGCTTCGGCTACGGTCGGCAGCTCTAGGGCCCGACGTCGGCGTAGCTTTCTCGTCAGACGTTCCCAGATCGAGGGGCGCGGCTGATGATTGTAGTTCAGACGTTTGTCGGAATAGAACAGGCAATGTCCGGCGCGGTCATTCTCGGGCGGGGGAGTCATGTAATTCTCCGAATACAGCGTGGTCAATACGGCGGGCGGATCGGCCGGTACGGCGAGTTCGAGATCGGCGAAGTCGGCGGTTCGGGTCGGCAATATCTGCGCCAGGGGATATATCTCCTTTTCTACCATTTCAAGTCCCACGGCGATGTGGGTCGGCAGGTTCGTTTGGGCTGTTTCAACTAGAGTAGCCTTGTTTAAACGAAGAGCTTTGCCTTCCAAGTACAGTAGTGTCAGTTGCGGCGGGATGAGACGGAAGATCAGTTGTAGAAAAACGCGCAGTATCATGTGTGGGCTTTTGGCCTGGCGCAGATTGATCGGCATATAGTAAGAAGATATGCGACTGCAACGCTTTTTAAGGCGGGCCCAGCGCTCCGGATCGCTCACCGGGTCGGCCGGAAATATATCGACGTAGATGCCGTGATGATAGCGTTTGCCGAATTCCTCGATAACGGTCGAATTATTGTCGCGCACCTTGAGCGGCACATTGAGCATGCGCCAGTGAGGATCGCTGAAACAGCTTTGGAGAAAGAAGTCCTCCTTCAGTTCGGCGGCGGCGATTTCGCGGAAACGCCAGTAGTCGGCGCGCGGCATCATTATGTCGAAGTCGTCATCCCAAGGAATGAAGCCGCCGTGGCGCACTGCTCCGAGCAGCGAGCCGAAGTAGAGAAAGTAGGTCAGGTTATGGCGACGGCAGATCCGGTCGATTTCGCGAATGATCGGCAGGGTTAATTTTTGCTGTTCGCTGATGCTAATGCCGGCTTCTCCGGCGATGTCCCGTTTTTTCATGTCTTACTCCGCATTGATATCAAGCAGTTGCAGGCCTCTGTTGCGTTCCAACGCCCAGTCCAGCGCCCAGGGTGATTCAAAGAGTAGAACCGGAGCGGAGTCCCGGTCGAGAACGAGCAGGGTGGTGGAGGTCAAATTCAACTTTTCGGCTTCCGTGGTCGCTGCATCGGGGGCGAAACGCACCCACCGCGCTTCGCGGAAGGGCAGGTGAGTCAGACGCACATCGACGCCATACTCGTTTTTCAGGCGGTATTCCAGCACTTCGAACTGTAGCTTGCCGACAACCCCGGCGATGAAAGAGCCGGTTCCGGCATCGGGTTCGCGAAAGACCTGGGCGGTGCCTTCTTCGACCAGTTCATTCATGCCGCGGAGAAATTGCTTGCGCTTCAGCGAGTTGACCGGTTCGATTCGCGCGAAGAACTCCGGCGCGAAGGCCGGGATAGGCTCAAAGGCGAGCTCGCCGCGGCTGCTGTCGTGAATTGTGTCGCCGATCAGGAAGTTGCCCGGATCGAAAACGCCGACGATATCGCCGGCATAGGCGGCCGTGACGGAGACGCGCTCCTGAGCCATGATCTGCTGCGGACGGGCCAGGCGAACCGGCCGTCCGGTGCGAGTGAGCATGGCATCCATCTCCGGCTGAAAGACGCCGGAACAGATGCGGATAAAGGCCAGTCGATCGCGATGCTGCGGATTCATATTGGCCTGAATTTTAAAAACAAAGCCGGAAAAGGCCTCGTCATCGGGCTGTATCGGTCCCAGGTTGCTCTTGCGCGCCGCGGGGTAGGGCGCCATGCGCAGGAATTCCCTCAGGAAAGGTTCGACGCCGAAATTGGTCAGAGCGCTACCAAAGAAAAGCGGTGTCAGGAGACCGGCGGCAACCAGTTCTTCGTCGAGCGGGTCGCCGGCGATGTCGAGGAGTTCAATATCCTCGGCCAACTGGTCAATATAGTGCTGCTCCAGAACCTTGCGGAGTTCCGGGTCGTCCGGGCGATAGGCGGTCAGTTTCGCCTGCTTGGAGCCGTGGTGTCCGGCGCCGGCGGAAAAGAGATCGATCTCCTGGCGCTGACGGTCGTATACACCCTTAAAATCGCCGTGGGTCCCGATCGGCCAATTAATCGGCGCGGAACGGATACCGAGCACTTTTTCCAACTCATCCATAAGATCAAAAGGATTCTTGGCGGCACGGTCCATTTTATTGATGAAGGTAAAAATCGGGATGCCGCGCTGGCGACAAACGTGGAAGAGTTTGATGGTCTGCTGTTCGACTCCGCGGCCGCCGTCCAACAGCATTACGGCCGAGTCGGCGGCGTGAAGAGTGCGGTAGGTATCTTCGGAAAAGTCCTGGTGACCCGGAGTGTCCAAGATATTGATGCAATTGCCTTCGTATTCAAATTGCATGACCGAGCTGGTCACGGAGATCCCGCGCTGCTTCTCAATCTCCATCCAGTCCGAGGTCGCGTGACGCTCGGCTTTGCGAGACTTTACACTGCCGGCGAGATGAATCGCTCCGCCGTAGAGGAGGAGCTTCTCGGTCATGGTTGTTTTTCCGGCGTCCGGGTGCGAGATGATGGCAAAAGTGCGCCGGCGCTCGACTTCGTGCGTCAGTTGGTTCTGTCGGGTATTTGTCGACATGTCGGAGGTATCAGATCTCCAGTGTATCCATGACACTGAGTTCAACTATCGGGTCGGCGACCTGAACGGGGAGGGGGATCAGCGGCAACTCCTGAAGATAGACGAGATCGGGGCGATCGATTGCGTCGCCTTCGGCCAGGATGCAGGCGCGAGCGACAACCTCGCCGCCGGCCTGACGCACCAGGGTCTCGAGCGCGTCCAGCGAATCGCCGGTCGAGATTACGTCATCAACAATAGCCACGCGTTTCCCGCGCATGCGCTCGGCATCGTGGCGATCGAGGTAGAGCGTTTGCCGTGCGGCGGTGGAAATCGATTTGACCGATGTGGAAATCGGGTCGGTCATATAGAGTTTGACGTTTTTGCGTGCCACCATATAACGCGACAGATTCATATAACGCGCCATTTCCTGAATCAAAGGTATCCCTTTGGTTTCGGCGGTTAGCAGAAAGTCGGTCTCGGGCAATTGTTCGGCCAAAAGCGGCGCAACCGCACAGACCAATTTCGTGTCACCTAAAATAACGAAGCCGGCAATGGCCAGTTCCGGGGAAATCGGCAAGATGGGCAGGTACCGGGTCAATCCGGCAATGTTGAGGCGATAATAGTGCATCCGATCACCAATCCTTAGCAAAATCTTCGTCGTTCATTGTAGCACAATCCATTGTCGCTGCGTTAAACGGGTGTCGCATCAATCACGTATCGTGCCGGACGAGCGGTTGCATTAAATCAGTGTTCGTAGACCAGTCCGGGGATCTCTGTCAGCGACAGGAATTCATATCTTTCCGCGCGGCAACGGTCGATGAAGTCGCCCATGATGGTCACATTAGTGCTTCCCATCGGGTGGAGAAGAATAATTGCTCCGGGATGAATTTGTTCCATGAGGTCTTCGAGAGACTCTGCGGGATCGGGCTGGTTATTAACATCCCAGTCGGTATAAGCTACGCTGTACATGACTGTGGCATAACCCAGACGACGATAGACCTCCAGCAGGCGTTGACTCCATTCTCCGGACGGGGGACGGATCATTTTTGTCATCGGTTTGCCGTATGTCTCCAAGAAAAGCTCGTCCAATCGGATCGCTTCGGTGATGACCCTGTCGAGATTTCCCTGCTGTAAGAAGGTGACCTGGTTGTTGTGTAGGATGGTATGGTTAGCGATAATGTGGTTGTCGTCGAGTATTCTTTGGCAATGCTCGAGGTATCTCCGGGTGAAGAAGCTGTCAATAAAAAAGGCTGCCGGAACTTTTTTTGCCTTGAGCGTGTCGAGGATCTTGATGGTATTGTCGTCGTGGTCGTAGCCGAGATTGAAGGTCAGATAGAGACGTTTACTTTCTTGGTCGGGACTGTGAGAGACGGAACTATAGAAATTCGGATTGTTCGGCAGATTAATTTGCGGGTAAACCGTCCATCCAAATTGTTTATTGTTATAGTTGTGGAGATCCGCAAAGCGTTCTTTAATCGGGCGACTGAGGATTGGGTCGGAGGTTGGCAGCGGAGGGGCGTTTGTCGTCGAAGCGGGGTCGCCGGACGGGTCTGGTTCGGATGAGGAGTCGGATTCGCCGGACGTATGCGTATTCTCGCCGGTGCTTGTCGATGTCGAAGGATCAGAAGGAGATAGTGTCGGTGTCGGCGAAGACGTGGGTTTGGGCGACGGTGATGTTGTCAGAGACGGGGAAGATATGGGCGAGGAAATCTCTGGTTGTCCGTGCGAAGTCCCCGGATTGAGATTAACTTTGCTACCGTCGATGAGGGTTAGGGCGAGCAGAAACAGCACTACGGCCAATACACCGGCCAGCGGCGGAACGGATTTACTAAATTTAATTCTAATCAAGATTACATTCTCCTCACGGAGACATAATTTACCATATAAATGGCCTTTGTGGTAGGGGCTAAGCTGGTATAATTAGCGGAAAGGGGTGAAAATGTTCGTATATACAACGCCTTCCGACGCGGAACGCACGTCGGGCGAATATGCAATCAAGACCGGCGAAGTGGTCAGCGGCCGGCCGGTGGAATGTGTGACCAGACGCGGCGACTGGTCGGTCTGGATCGTTGAGAGTGAGACGGAAATTACCCTGCCGGACGGAGCGCGAATCTCCGAATTCAGAGTATCGGGAACCGATCTGCCCGAGTCCAATCATCTGATCGATTACCACGGGAACTGGCACTCCAATCAATACGGCTGGACATTCCGGTCGGATTGCGCCCTGATTAATCTACCATACAATCGCGCCGGGATGATTGCCTATTTAAGTTCCGGACTCTTCAAGGGCGTGGGAATAAAAACCGCCGAGCGGATTGTCGAACGTTTCGGTGAGAAAACATACGAAGTAATTGCCGAACAGCCGGAAAAGCTGGCGAAAATCCGCGGCCTGAGCAAAAAGGCTGAGGCGATAAGCGTGACCTTTAACGAAACGTCCAAATTGCGATCGGTAATCGGCAATTTGGCACCTTACGGGGTCTCGCCGCGCCTGGCGGTTCGGATCGCCGCCGCCTTTGATAATCCTCAGCAGGTGATAAGTGAGAATCCGTATGAATTGACGAAGGCGCGCATCGGAGTCGGCTTTGCGACCGCGGATCGTATTGCCCGGGCGAACGGAATTTCCGAATCGGATCCCAAGCGCATCGCGGCGGCAATCAATTATTACATGCGACGTAGCCAGGAATACGGCAACTGTTACGCGCCGGAGAGACTGCTCGCCCGAGTGGTGTCCGAGCGTCTGCAAAGCGAGACTTATCCCGACCCATACAATAATGGAATTAAGCAGATATTGGATCTGCTGATTCGCCGCTCGTATATGCTCCATTTACCGCCGGACAGATGTTATCAACGTTCGATGTTGCGTTTTGAGTTGTCTCTGGCGGATGTGCTTATTAAGCTGTCCGCGGCCGAGGTCGAGAGCCGACCCGCGACTAAGTGGCGAGCGGATCTGGATGCGGCGGCACGTTCTTTGGGCGTTGAACCCAGTGCGGAGCAGATTGCCGCGGCCGAGATGTTGAATAAGTCGCCCTTCCTGATCCTGACCGGCGGAGCGGGTAGCGGTAAGACCACAGCCCTTAAGCTACTTATTGCGGCTCTGGCACCTAAGCAGGCGCTACTCTGCGCGCCGACCGGTCGCGCCGCCCGACGCATGGCGGATCAAACCGGCTATCCGGCACAGACGATACACCGCGCCTTAGGCATTTTGAACCTGCCCGATTCGCCTTCCGAGTTGCTTTACCGCGAAGAGGGAGCGGTGATTAATCTCGAGGTGCAGCGTATTCAGGAATTGCCGGGTCTCGAACGGATTGCCCGAACGGGAGTGAGTCGCGAGCTGTATGAGACGGTTGCCGCCGGGGAGGAGTACCGGCTCGGTGACTACGACTTGGTCATCGTCGATGAGGTCTCGATGATCAATACCGTGTTGGCGGCGCTTCTGCTGAGTGAGATCCGTCCCGGAACCCGCGTTGTTCTGGTCGGCGATCCGCGCCAGCTGCCGGCGATCGGGGCGGGGAATGTGTTGGCGGATATGCTCCGTGCCGATGTCTTGCCGACCGTCTACCTGTCGCGGAATTTCCGCCAGGACGAGGAGTCGCTGATTCCGGCCAATGCCGAGCGGGTCAGTATCGGTGAGAATATCCGCTTCGGCGCGAATTGCGAATATCATGCCGCCGTTAACAACGAAGAAGCGGCGGATCTGATTAGAAAACTCTACCCGCGGCTGGTCGAAAAATACGGTCTGGACGAGGTGTTGGTACTGGTGCCGATACGCGGCGATAAGGGGCGGGTGGAGACGCGACCGGCGGCGGGAGTTTTCGCGCTCAATCATATGCTGCGCGAGATGATGAACCCGCCGCGCAGAGGCGCTACCGAGGTCACGCTGGGCGGACAGAAATGGCGTCCGGGCGACAAACTGATGCAGACGCGTAATCGCCAAAGGAACGATACAAAAGGGGAGATATACGATCTGAATAACGGCGATATCGGTTATGTCAGCGGTTGCTTTACCGATGAGGACGGTGCCGGAATGATCGTCAAATTCGACGGAGTCTCTTTTATTTACAGAAGCGAAGACGCGGTCGACCTGCAATTAGCCTATGCCTCGACGGTGCATAAGGCGCAGGGCAGCGAATATGCCGCAGTAATCATCGTTCTGCTCGACGGGCATTATGTCCTGCTGAAGCGTGACCTGCTCTACACGGCGCTGACCCGAGCCAAGCGCGAGGCACATTTTGTCGGGCAGCGTTCGGCGATCGGTCGGGCGATCAGGACGCCGGACGCGGCAGAGCGCTACACCTCTCTGGGCGAGATGCTGAGTGATGCCGAGTTCAGAGCGGAGGCGGAATCCCGCTTTACTGAAGAAGCGGAACAACAGGAGTAATTATGTTACAGTTGGTGAATATTAGTAAGATCTACCGCACCGGGGATCTGGTGCAGACGGCCCTGAACGGGGTGAGTCTGACTCTGCGCGCAAATGAATTTGTCGCGGTGCTGGGGCCGAGCGGCTCCGGCAAGACAACATTGCTCAATGTGATCGGCGGCCTGGATCGCTACGACAGCGGCGATCTGCTGATCAACGGGGTATCGACGAAGCGTTATCGCGATCGCGATTGGGATACGTATCGCAATCACTCAATAGGTTTTGTTTTTCAAAATTACAATCTGATTCAGCATCAGTCGATTCTGGCCAATGTTGAGTTGGCGCTGACGCTGTCCGGAGTGTCGCGGGCGGAACGTCGTCGGCGGGCGCTGGAGGCGTTGGAGGCGGTTGACTTGCGCGATCAGGCTCATAAGCGGCCGAATCAGATGTCCGGCGGTCAGATGCAGCGCGTGGCGATCGCCCGGGCCTTGGTAAATAATCCGGATATTCTGTTGGCGGACGAGCCTACGGGAGCCTTGGATTATGAGACCGGCGTGCAGGTGCTGGATTTACTGAAGGAAGTGGCGAAAGAGCGCCTGGTTGTTATGGTTACGCATAATCGGGAGTGGGCGGATAGGTACGCGACTCGCACGATCAGTCTGCGCGACGGCGAAGTGATCGGCGATACGGATCCCTATGAGCCGGTGGTGGCCGAAGCGACGTCGGCGGCGGATGAAGTCGCAAAGAAGGCGAGGAGAAGCGGGAAGTCGGCACATCGGGCTTTGCGAGCGGACGGGAGATTTAAGCGCAAGGCGCAGACCTCAATGTCGTTTTGGACGGCTTTGACTCTGAGTTTCAATAATTTACGGACGAAGAAGGGGCGCACGTTTTTGACTTCGTTTGCCGGCTCCATCGGCATTATCGGCATCGCCTTGATTTTGTCTTTGTCGAACGGAGTGAACAGTTACATTGTCGATGTGCAAAAGGAGACGATGTCGTCCTATCCGATTACGATTTCGGCCGAGACCTTTGATATGTCGGAGATTATGGACCTGCAACGCAGGAGATTCGATCGCGCCGAGGTCGGACACGAGTTGGACGGCGTTTATACGAACGATCGGCGTCTGTTGATAACTTCGCAGCTCAGTTCGAGTATCCGCACGAATAATCTGACGGCGTTTAAGAAATATTTGGATGATCCGAGTCGGGAGATCCATAAACATATCGGACAGAACGGAATAGTCTATTCTTATAAGCCGAAGTTCACGGTTTTCAGTTATGATCCGGATGGAACGGTGGTGAATGCGGACGGACGGGATTTCCGCACGACCGGCTCGTTCGGGGAAGAGCACGACTTCAACGACACGGAAATGCCGGGTATGGATGCGGTGCCGGGCTTCAGCAGAGGCAATTTCTCGGAATTGCTCCCCGGAGTGGGGGAGGAACTGATCGGTAGCGCGGTATCGGACAATTATTCGTTGTTGGCGGGGGAGTGGCCGACAAAGTACGACGAAGCGGTGCTGGTGCTCGATGAGACGAACGAGATTTCAACGAATCGTTTGTATGAGTTGGGGCTCCTGCCGACGGCGGAGTATCGCGATTTGCTGGCGCGGGTCGACAGCGGCGAGAAGCTGGAGCTTGAGCAGAGAAAGCTCGACTATGCGGCGGTGCTGGAGCAGGTGTTTTACGTGGTGCCGGCCGGGGCGGAGTACGAGCGGAAGACCGACGGAACTTTCTCGCATATCGGCTATGAGACGGAGAGTGTCGAACGGATGATGGCCGAGGCACTGCAGCTCAAGATCAGCGGCGTAATTCGCGCCAACAGTCGGGACACGAATATTATTACGTCGGTCGTCGGCTACACCAAGGCGTTGACCGATTATCTGATCAATTACAATAACAACAGTCCTGTCGCTTTGGCGCAGGCGGCCGATCCGGGGCGAAATGTGCTGACCGGTCTGAGCTTCGCGCCGGAAACCAACGCTATGAAGCTGGAAGATCTGACCGTCTTTATCAAGTCGCTGGGTATGAGCGACAAAGCAAAGATGGCGCGGAAGGTTCTGTCGTCAGCGCGGCCAAAAGACCCGGCCTATGCCCGGGAATTGGCGCAAAGGACGGAGGCTGAATTGATCGCGATGTTCGACCAAATCATGCGACAACTGGATGAGAAAGCACGGTTGGGCATGTATGAGGCTTATGTTTCGCCGGGAACTCTGAAGGACAATCTCTCGACTTTCGGGGTGATCAGCCGGGATGCGCCGACGGCGATCAGCATTTATGTCGACAGCTTTGAAGATAAGGACGGCGTTGCGGCGGCGATTGAGGCGTATAACAAGGACGAGAGTGAGGAGAACAGGGTTACTTACACGGATTACGTCGGCCTGCTCATGTCTACGGTGACAACGATCGTCAACGTTATCACTTACGTCCTGATCGCCTTTGTCGCGGTATCGTTGGTGGTTTCTTCGATTATGATCGGAGTGATTACGTATATATCCGTGCTGGAGCGCACGAAGGAGATCGGTATTTTGCGGGCGATCGGCGCGTCGAAGGGGAATATCTCCCAGGTCTTCAATGCCGAGACCTTTATTATCGGCCTGATGTCGGGACTGATCGGCATCGGCGTGACGCTCCTGCTTTTGACACCGATCAATATGTTGATTCATTCGCTGGCCGGTACCACGTCGGTTAACGCGATTTTACCGCCATTGGGGGCGATCATTCTGATTCTGCTGAGCCTGGTGCTGACGGTAATCAGCGGATTGATTCCGGCGCGCAAAGCGGCGCGCAAGGATCCGGTGGCGGCGTTGCGGGCGGAGTAGCCGTAGCGGCGGAACGCACGATGCGCACGGACGGTTGCGGCTCTCAGGAGCGGTTAATTTGCCGGCGCTGTGCCGGCGCTGTTGGCAAAACTGTAGTTTGTGCTACAATACCTTTCGTCATGCGGACATGGCGGAATTGGCAGACGCGCTGGATTTAGGTTCCAGTACGAGAGTGTGCAGGTTCAAATCCTGTTGTCCGCACCAAAAGATTTAACCGATTTTCGTGTAGGAGGTGTGTTGTGCTTGATCTTTTGATTACTAACGGCATAATCATTGATGGAACGGGAGAACCGCCTTTTCCTGGTTGTGTTGGAGTCAAGTCAGGAAAAATTGTATGCGTTACCGAAAACGAATCCGCTTCAAGCACAATAGATGCAAGGGGAAGAATTGTCTGTCCGGGGTTTATTGATGCACACTCACATGGCGATCTAAGGATTGGGAAAGACTATACAAGACTTAGCAAAACATCCCAGGGAATAACTTCTGAATTGGTCGGTCAGTGTGGCCAATCAATCGCTCCAACAAATCCTCGCACGCTGCCACTTTTGAAAAATATGTTCCCCATCGCAACATCTGATTATCCTAACGACATGGTTAACTGGTCGAGCTACAAACGTTTTTTAGATTATTGTTCTTCTGTCCCTAAAACAACTAATGTTAAGCTTCTCGTTGGACACAGTGCTCTCCGCATAGCGGTTATGGGTTTTGAAAAGAGGGCGTGTACTTACGAAGAATTAGAAAAAATGAAAGATTTGTTGCGAGAGGCAATGGAATGCGGAGCAGGCGGGCTCTCATCGGGATTGATATACCCTCCCGGATGTTACGCGGATACGAATGAATTGGTCGAATTAGCGAAAGTTGCGGCTTCCTTTAGTGGCATATATGCTTCTCACATTCGGAATGAATCCAATATGGTAGTCGAGGCAGTGCAAGAAGCGATAGAAATCGGACGTAAAGCTAATATACCGGTATGCATTTCCCACCACAAAGTAATGGGATATCAAAACCATAAACTACAAAGGGAGACACTCCGACTCATAAATGAAGCAACAGAATTAGGGGTTTGCGTGACATGTGATCAATATCCCTACCTTTGGAATCAAACATCACTCTCCTCCGTAATCCCCCCTTGGTATTTTAACAATGGAACCGAAGCACTAGTTGAACTATTAAAAAGCAGTGCAACCCGCAAGAAGATTAAATCCGAAATAGAAGACGAAAATACACAATATGAAAACTTTTTTCTGCACTCAGGAGGATGGAATGGCATTCTAGTCACCATGGCGCCATCGACACCCGAAGTAGAGGGTAGAACCATAGCTGAACACGCTACCATTCGAGGAATGGATCCTTGGGATGTATTCTTTGACACATTAATAATCAATAACTGTAAATGTTTAGCAGCCTTTCACACCCTAAATCAGCAGAATCTTTTCGATGTTATTTTGAATGAGAATACAGTTGTCGGCACGGATGGCTTAACTTATGCAATTGATGAAAGAAGCCATCCACGTGCCTATGGAACAATGCCTCGGGCTATCAACTACTATGTGAGAGAAAACAAGTTATTGTCTCTTGAAAAGATGATTCATAAAATGACAGGTTTACCCGCGTGCCGATTAGGGTTCAAATCTAAGGGTTTTATTAGATGCGGATATGACGCGGATATCTTAATAATCGACTGGGGTTCTTTTTTTGATAATGCAACGTTTAGCAATCCTTGTGCATTAACAGACGGATTAGATTACGTTATTGTAAATGGAGAAGTAGTTTGGCATGAGAAGCGGTTTTCCGGTTTAACCCCGGGGAAAATCATTCTCCACAACATATCATGAACTTTGTGTTCAAAAACAACCGTAGTACCTCAGTCAAATTGAGCGCGAAGGCGTTGAAACCCGCAATTTGACAACCGAGAAATGCAGTGCTAAACTCTGGAACTAACTTAATACACAAACCGTTGAGGCGGAAATAACGGCAATGATGCCTTCACAGAGAGCCTGCGCTGCTGAGAGTCAGGCAAGAAACAAGTTGTCAAATGGACCGCTGAGGGTGCAGTCAAACGGGAATATCCCGGAGTATTCTGCAACGTGGGGGCATACGTCAGTTGCCCGGGATATGTTGGTATCCTGCTGAGCGCACAGGTCATACTGTGAACCAAGGTGGCACCGCGGATAGTGTCGAACAAAAATCGCACCTATTCGTCCTTGACAGAGATGGTATTTCTGTCGAGGGCGTTTTTATTTAAGAAGCTCCTTTG
>JAAZJE010000116.1 GCA_012800515.1 Clostridiaceae bacterium | reverse complement strand
GACGTTCCACCGCCTGTTCCCCCAGCTTGGCAAAGGCTGATTGGGCAATACAGAGCAGTCCCGCGGTTTTGTTGTTGACGCCGACGACCGTCTCGGACTGAAAGTCCAGTGCGAACAGACCGCCGCCAAGCGCCGCAACCCAGAGTTCGCTGTTGCCGCCGTCGAGATTAATAATGCTACGGGTCGGATATTTGAGACAGGAAGCCAATGCGCCGTTGCCACCGCCGTACTCTTCATCGGAGTATGAAGTAAAGAGTAGCGGATTTTCCGCCTTGAGACCCAGCTCGACGATACCGCGCATGATCATATAGGATGAGGCCAGACCGAATTTATTGTCCCCGCTGCCGCGGCCATAAATGCGTCCGTCGGCAATCGTGCCCGCGAAAGGAGGATAAGTCCATAAACTCTCGTCCCCGGCCGGCATCACGTCCATATGCGCGGTCAGCAGAAGTCCCTGCTCACGCACCGCGGCGGACTGCGGATCGACGTCCTTATGATAGACGGTCACGTTGGGGCGGTCGACACTGCCGCGGCCGGGGAGGAAAGCTTCATGTTCGGTCAGGCCGGGCACATCATCCGGAGTGTAAATATCCGCGGCATAGCCGAGATCCTCAAATGATTTGGCCAGAAATTCCTGTCCGACCTTCTCCAGGCCGCAGGTCTGATAATTCGTCGTATCGTAGGAGAGCAGCTCGCAAAGGTAATCGTAGAGATCCTGCTCATGCGCCACTATCCATTCTTCCAAGCGGCGGGCCACCGCATCATTTGCGTCAAAGCCGGGGGTCAATGCTTCGTCGGTCAAATTCATCATTCTCGAAATCCTCTCTCGGTTCAAGTTTTCTTTATAGATATTCTTTTATAAATAAAAATCCTCCTCGGGACATTCCATGCGTGACAGCCGTTAACTTAATTTACAGTAACGCGCCACGAAATGAGCCAGGGCACGGGTAAGATCCAAGAACTCCTTACATTCGATATACTCATTGGGCTGATGCGCCCCGCCCGGGAGATTAAAGTCGCGTGATAGTCCGTAGTTAAAACTCAGCGGCGAGCCGCACTTCATGAATATATTCAGATCGGAAAGGTAAGCGCCGCTACGCTTCGGGTGCTTTCCGGTCACGAGCGCAAAACAGTCGGAGAACAGGTCGATATCCGTATTGTCCTCCACACCGCCGTTATAGTGGAAATAGCGTGTCGTTTTGTAAATGCCCTTCGACTTAAAGCCGAGGCGACGCAGCGCCGGAACAATTTCCCGCTCGTAAACGGCGTTCATGCGGGCAAAGAGTTCCTCCTCGCTCCAATCGGTATAGAACGACCAGTTCAAACGTCCTCTACCCTGATTGGCACCGAGCGACCCGGCGCCGCAGGACATGGTGAAAAGGCGGTAGGCAGCATCTACAATGTCCGTGCCTTTGTACCATTTATTTTGGGCAAGACGCTCAACCGCCTGTTCCCCCAGCTTTGCGAAAGCCGCGCGGACAATACAGAGCATTTCCGCGGTTTTGTTATTATCGCCGGCGATCGTCTCGGCCTCAAAGTCAAGCGCAAACAGACCGCCGCCGAGCGCGACGACCGAAATTTCGGTATTGCCGCCGTCGAGATTGATGATGCTGCGGGTCGGATATTTGAGACAGGAGGCCAAAGCACCGTTGCCGCCGCCGTACTCTTCGTCGCTATACGAAGTAAAGAGCAGCGGAATTTCCGCCTTGAGGCCGAGCTCGGCGATGCCGCGCATAATCATATAGGCTGTGGCCAGACCGCATTTATCGTCACCGCTACCGCAACCGTAAATGCGTCCGTCGGCAATCGTACCGGCGAAAGGAGGATAGATCCAGGCACTCTCGTCCCCGGCCGGCATAACGTCCATATGCGCGGCCAACAGCAAGCCCTGCTCGCGCGCCACGGAGGAATGGGGATCGACATCCTTATGGTAAGCAGTCAAGTTAGGGCGATCGGCACTGCCGCGACCGGGCAAGAACTCCTCATGTTCGGTCAAGCCGGGCACGTCGTCCGGAGCATAAATATCCACAACGTAGCCGAGATCTTCAAGAGATTTGGCCAGAAATTCCTGGCCGACCTTCTCCAGGCCGTATGTCTGATAATTCGTCGTGTCGTAGGAGAGCAATTCGCAAAGGAAATCGTAGAGATCCTGCTCATGCGCCACTACCCATTCTTCCAAGCGGCGAGCCACCGCATTATCGGCGTCAAAGCTGGGGGTCAGTGCTACGTCGGTCAATTTTTTCATTTTCAGAATCCTTTCTCGGTTTAATTCATCTCAGCCGGACATTCCGGTAATTCCTAACCTAATTTGCAGTAACGCGCCACAAAATGTGCCAGGACACGGGTAAGATCCAGAAACTCCTTACAGTCGATGTACTCATCCGGCTGATGAGCCCCGCCCGGAAGGTTGAAGTCGCGGGATATTCCGTAGTTGAAGCTCAGAGGTGAACCGTACTTCATAAATATATTCAGATCGGATAGGCTGGCGCCGGTACGACGCGGGTGTTTTCCGGTCACGAGCGCGGCACAGTCGGAGATCAGGTCGAGATCAGTATTGTTTTCGATACCGCCGTTGTAGTGGAAATAGCGCGTCGTTTTATAAATACCCTTGGATTTAAAACCGAGTCGGCGCATCGCCGGAACAATCTCG
>JAAZJE010000011.1 GCA_012800515.1 Clostridiaceae bacterium | reverse complement strand
CCCCCGGCTTTGACGCCGATAATGCGGTTGCCAGAAGATTGGAAGAATGGATAGTGGCGCATGAGCAGGATCTCTACGATTACCTTTGCGAGCTGCTCTCCTACGATACGACGAATTATAAGACGCACGGTCTGGAGAAGGTCGGGCAGGAATTTCTGGCCAAATCCTTCGAGGATCTCGGCTATGTCGCGGATGTCTACGCTCCGGACGATGTGCCCGGTCTGCTTGAACATGAGGCTTTTCTGCCCGGTCGCGGCAGCGCCGACCGCCCCAACGTGACCGTCTATCATAAGGATGTCGATCCGCATTCCGCTACGGTGCGCGAGCAGGGGTTGCTGTTGGCCGCGCATATGGACGTGATGCCGGCCGGGGACGAGAGTTTATGGACTTATCCTCCTTTCGCGGGCACGATTGCCGACGGACGTATTTACGGTCGCGGCAGCGGCGACGATAAATGCGGTCTGGCGTCATCCTATATGATCATGCGCGGTATCGCCGAGCTGGGTCTCAAGGCGGAAAATCCGCTGCTTTTAACTTCGTACACCGACGAAGAGAGCGGCGGCGGCAACGGAGCATTGGCCTCTTGTCTTAAATACCCGACCCGCAGCATTATCAATCTGGACGGCGGCAACAGTGATGAACTCTGGGTCGTAGCACTCGGCGGCGGCGTGTTCGCAGTCAACTTTGAATCCGAGACGGTTGTCGGCGTAAATAACAAAACCGCGGAATTGCTCTGTATAGCCCGCTCCGCCTTTGCCAAGCTGGGGGAACAGGCGGTTGAACGTCTTTCCCAAAACAAATGGTACAAGGATACCGAGTTTGTCGAGTATGCCTATCGCCTTTTCGCCATGTCCTGCGGTGGCGCGCTCGCCGCTAATCAGGGTAGCGGCCATCTGAACTGGTCGTTCTACACCGATTGGAGCGAGGAGGAACTTTTCGCCCGCATGAACGCCGTCTATGAGAACGAGATTGTTCCGGCGATGCGCCGACTCGGTTTTAAATCCAAGGGTATTTATAAAACGACGCGCTATTTCCACTACAACGGCGGTGTCGAAAACAATACTGATCTCGACCTAATCTCCGACTGTGCCGCGCTCGTGACCGGAAAACACCCGCGTCGTACCGGCGCCAGCCTATCCGATCTGAATATATTTATGAAGTACGGCTCACCTCTGAGCTTCAACTACGGAATATTCCGCGACTTCAACCTTCCGGGCGGGGCTCATCAGCCGGATGAGTACGTCGACTGTGAGGAGTTTCTGACAATTACCCGTGTATTGGCGCATTTTGTGGCGCGTTATTGTAAGTTAAGCTAGAGGATGGTGAGATGCCCGGGCTGAACGGAGGTTGGACGAGATTCATCGCGAGCCGAACGACGGGTTCCGCGGCGCGCGGGACAGCTTCCGTCGGGCGTGAGACATTGTGCCTGATCCATGCGGCTGACCTTCACCTGGGCTCGCTACCGCAGAATCTGGGCGCTTATGCTCAGGAACGACGCGAGGTGCTCAGCCTGGCACTTGAACGGATTATTGGGCTGGCGGAACATTCGCAGGTCGATCTGCTGCTTTTACCCGGAGATGTCCTCGAGTCCAAATCCCTGCGCCGGGATGAGATGAAGCATGTCTGGCGGACGCTGGGGCGCGTGCCCGAGCTGCCGATTTTTATCGCTACGGGCAATCACGATCCGCTCGCCGCCGACTCACCCTGGTTCCTGCCCGGCCAGCCCGATAATGTCTATATTTTTTCCGGTGAAGGAGAAGTCGTCGAACTGTCGTATTTGAATACAATGGTTTACGGCGCCAGCTTCGTCGCGCCTTATAGAAGAGATCCGCCCGCGGATTTATATCGTACCGTCCGCCCGATCGGGGGCCTGCGGTATCGGGACTTTTGGCGTATCGGCCTGATCCACGGCGAAATCGTCGCCGACGATAGTAGGTCCACGGAACCGCTCAGCGAATACAATCCGCTCCGTCCGGCCGATATCGGCGCTTCCGGTCTGCACTATCTTGCTCTGGGGCATATCCACCAGGGTGATGCCGAGTTGCGGCGAGCCGGGCAAACGTATTACGCTTATTCCGGTTGCCCCTGCGGTCGCGGTATGGACGAGCTCGGAACAAAATTCGTCCGCCGGATCGAAATCGACCGCCGCGGCAATTGCAACGATGAGAAGATCAGCCTGAATCTGCCGGAGATCCGCGCCGTTGAGATTGATATGGACGGGGTGGCGACGACGGCGGAGGCGGCCGAACGCATCGCCGAAGTTCTTCCCTCTGGCCAAGCCGGCGGTTCGACCGTAGTGGGGGGGACCGGTGTCGATCCGACCGTGCTTGAGACCGGACTGTGGGCTTCGGTGCCTCCGCGGGAACATTTCTATCGCTTGGTTCTGATCGGCTCGACTCATCCGGATTATCTGATCCAAACGGATGGGTTGCTGTTGCGTCTGCGGGAGAACTATGATTTCAAGATTCTTAAGCTGATTAATCGCGCCTGGCCGAAATTCGTCTGGCGGGAGCGGTTGAAGGATAAGACTTTTTCCGGCTACCTGGCCCGGGTCTGCGCCGATGCGCTGGAAAGGGCGGAGCGTAGCGGTGACGCCGAGGCCGCGGTCCGAACCGAAGCCGCGATCGACCTGCTCTTCGCCGCCGCCAACGGACAGGATGTCAGACGGAGCGTGACGGAGCGCTCATGATTATCGAACGGATAAAAATCAACGCTTTCGGCAAGCTGCACGACTATGAACTCGATTTGGGAGCGGGCGCGTATCTGCTGGTCGGTCATAACGAATGGGGCAAAAGCACGGTGCTGAATTTTATCCGGGCGATGCTCTACGGTCTGGGTGACAACCGCTCTAAGGATGTCCGGCGTCGTCGGGACACCTGGCTACCCTGGAGCGGACGCGAATGCGGCGGTGAAATGCTGCTCTCCGCCTCCGACGGAACGCGATACACGATTCAACGTATTTTCGGCAAGACCCCGAGCCTCGATCGGACAACTCTTGCGCGCGAGTTCGACAGTGAGCCGATTGATTTGGGTGCCAAGGAGCCGGGCGAGTATATTCTGGGTATCAGTCAGGCGGCTTTCACTTATTCGGCCTTTACGGGACAGCTGGAGAGCCCGATCGAATCCGACGATGTCGGTCGCGCCGATATCAAGCAGACTCTGGCGCAGTCGGGTAATGCCGCGGCGATTGCCGACGATATTAACGCTCATCAGGTGAGAAAGCGCCTGGAAGAGGCCATGCGTTCCCTGCGCAATACGCGTAACAGCGGCGAACTGCCGGATCTGGAAGCGGCTCTGCGCGAGGCGCAACGGGAGCAGACGGAAATAACCGCCGTCTGGCGGGAGTATGACCGGGCCCTTGAGCGCCTGTCCGCTGTCGAAGTTCGCCGCGGCGCTCTCGAAGCGACGGAGAATAACCGACGTCGGCGAGTGGACTATTGGCAGGCGCGTCGGGATCGGGCGGAGTTCAATCGGCGCGGCGCGGCGCTGGAGTCGGCTCGCGATCAGTGGACGAATTGGGAGCGGGAACTCGCCGCTCTGAGTATAGGAGGAATCGCGGCGAAGGAGGTGGATCGGGAGACGATCAACGCCCGATTTGCCGAACTGAATGACGGACTGGACGCGGAGAACAGCCTGATCGAGCAAAGCGAAAACGCTACCGAACGGATCAAACAACTGAGCGCTGCCGTCACGGCCGCCGACGAGCAGCGAAAACTCCTGCAATCACAGTTGGAAACAGCGGGCGTCGAACGCGCAGCCGCGGAAACGGCGTGGAAAAGGGAGAACGAAACCAAACAAAACCTGGAGTTCCTGAGCGAAGCAAATTCCGATTCGACCGAGCTTAGTCGTCAAGCGGAACAGAGCCTCAGGCAGACACAATACGGCTTGGAAAAGTCGGCTCTCGCGGCAAAAGAGCGCCGGATACAAATCGAGCAGACGGCGGAGGCGGAACGACGTTCTTTCGCGGAAAAATTGAGTGAGATTCGCGAGCGCCGGACGGAACTGAACAGAGCCCGCACGATCGCCCGGGTTGCCGCGGAGGAAGGCGCCGAGCTGCAGGAAACGCTCGAAAAACAAAAGCGCAGCCACAGTAATACGGAAGTCCGCCGGCAGAAGAACCGCCGCTACGGCTCGATCTTCGGCGGCGCGGCTCTGATCTTTATGCTCCTGGGCGTACTCTTGGTTTCGGGAATAATAAATATTACTCTGTCGGTGACTTGGCTGACCGGACAAAATATCGGTCTGGTTGTACTGGTGGCCGGTGTTTTGGCGGCGGGCGGCATGTTGCAGGCTCAGCGACAGGGTAAAGATGCCGAATACAGGCTGGGTGAACTCAGTACCGACATCGCTATTACGGAGAATTCCTTGGCGGAGCGGCGGGAACGTAGGGACAGGTATCGGGAAATCGGCCGGGAGCTTGCTCTCGCCGGAGCCCGGGATGCCGAGTATCTGAACGCTGAAGAAGCGGCCGAACTGATCGGCTCCCCCGACACGTCGGAGGGGGACACGGGCGATCCCGATTTAACCGCGCCTGACTCGACATGGTCCGACCGGCAGTTCGTCGGTTCGGAACGCCACGCCTATGAGGAATGTCGGGAGCGCTACGGACGCATGATAGAGATGTTGACCGCGCGGAAGAATCAACAAGACGCCAACGCGCGCGAAGCGCTGGCGGCCGGCGAACAGGCCGCCGACCTGGTGCGGCTGCAACAGCGGCTGGGGCAGATAATCCAATCCCGTCTCCGTCGGGCGCGCTTCGACGCGGAACAGGCTTTTGAAAGCAAAGCCGGGAAAGAGCAAAATGAGCAGCGTCTGCGGAATGAGCTCGAGACAGTCGCGAAAAATTTCGTGCAAACCGAGAGTGACTTGGCGGCACAGCGCGTGCGACAGGAACAGACCGTTGTCGATCTCAACGAACTTGGTGCGATGAACGAGAAACGCCTCGGCGAATTGAGCGCGACTTTCGGCGTCGATGTCGTGCCTACCCTGATCGGCGGCATCGCGGCAAAGACCGACTTGCGCCGCCTCCTGGCGACACGCTGGCAGGAATGGCAGAATCGCCTGTCGAGCCTGACCGGCGCGGAGACGCATCTGCGCCGCGAACTCGAAGAATCCTCGGCCGCCTATGCCGAGATTCTGGAGCGGGTCGGCTCGGAGGCCGCTCTGGAGGAGAAACTGCGCGATTTGGCGACGGAGATGAAAGCGACCGCCGCGGATGAGGCGATGCCGGCGTTAGAAACAGCAGCGGAAATGACCGCGGAGACGGCCACGGATAAAACAGCGGAAATGACGGTGCAACAGATTGCCGAACAGCTCAACCGCGCCGAAGCCGAACTGGACGCCGCCGCACAAGCGGTACGCGGGAATCGCGAAGATCGGATCGCCTTGGAAAGCGCGCTGAGTTCGCGGTTTGAGAATTTGCCCGATCCGGATGAGAACGAACGCCGCATTCTCGAATTAGAGGAAGATATTGAGGAAGCCGCAAGCTACTACGCTACGTTGCAACAGGCGGTCGGGCTCCTGGATACGGCGCAGAAGCGGATGGACGCTGAGCTGAATCCCATGGTCAGTGAGCGCGCCTCGGAATATATGGCGATTTTGACCGCTGAAAAGTACAACCGGGTCAGTGTCGATCAGGAGCTCGGGGCGAGCATCCATCAGGACGAATACGGCGAGCGAACCGCCCGTCTGTTCAGTAGCGGTACGCTGGATCAGGTGTATCTGGCTTTGCGGCTCAGCATGGCTACATTGATCAACGCCGACGAGCCACTGCCGATTCTGCTGGATGATCCGCTGGTGCAGTATGATCCGCAACGTGAAACCGCCGCCTTTGCCCTATTAAGTGAAATCGCCGCTGCCGGACAGCAGATAGTTCTACTGACCTGCCGCGAACCGGAGGAACTGCCCTCCGGCTGGCGAAAAATCATCCTGAATTAGAAATTATTCTCCATGTTGTTGCCTGCATAAAACTATTTTGCTACAATCATTCAGTTAGCAAAAGCTAACCTAAACAAGTGTCATTTTCTTAGAACGAGGGGGGAACGATGCATGACGAAAGAGATCAAAGTCGAGGGAGGCATAGATTGGGGCAGGGTCAGTCTTTTATTGAAGATAGGGCTGATCGGCGCTTTTATTAACCTTGCCGGCGACCTGCTCGTAGGCTGGGGTGTGAGGGATACGAATCGAGCCGGGATTGAAGGACTGGTTGCGCAGTATCTGACAATATCCGACGCGAGGCTGTTCTGGTCGGCTATTTTGGGATTGGTCGGCGCGCCTATTTCTGTCTTGGGTCATCTCGGCATCTATAAACTGATCAAGCCTTATTCTCGGAAATATGCCAAGCTGTACGGAGCGGGCATGCTCGGCTGTTTAGCTCTGGGCGGTCCCGGTGTGCATATGTCTTCTCTGGCCGCCGCCTTTTTTTACAAGTATATGACAGAGGCTGATCCCGCGACTGCTCTGGCCGCTTCCATAAAATTCGTCAGTTATTTTTCTTTACCCCTCTATATTGTCTTTTTTGTCTTCTGGCTTATAGAGGTTTATGTTCATATAAGAGTGGTCACCGGGGCTTTCAGCCCTTATCCGCGTTGGTGCTGGGTGTTTTCGATGCCGGTGGGGAGCTTGCTTTTCAGTCTTGTCGGCCTTTGCGGCAACCACGCAATAGTAAATGCCATAGTCCTTGGCGCTTGGACTTTGGGGAATATATGGATGTTGGGCGGATCTTTGTTCATGCTCGATAAGGTCAAAGGAAATCGGAGAAAAAT
>JAAZJE010000115.1 GCA_012800515.1 Clostridiaceae bacterium | reverse complement strand
TGCGAAGGAATATCTTGAATCCTGCCTGGTGGTGGAGGGAGCGGGGCAAGCGAGCCGGGCCAATGCAGGCGCGAGCGCCGGCGTAAGTTGCGAACACTGGCTTGAGTTGCGAACAAAGACGTGAAGCACGGAGCTACTAATCCATCGTCGCCCGTGTGTTTTTTGAAGGATAATAAAAAAGTATTACCGCTATAAGAAAACAGCTGGTTTTTACCGCTATAATAAGATAGCTAGTTTTGTGCTACCGAAAAAAGCAGGAAAATATAGCTTTAGTTGAACGAACCGATAAGTTCGGTTTTTTTGTGCCTGTCACCTGGTGTCGTAGGCGAGGAAAATGCGTATTGAGCCAGTGGCGGGCATTTTTTTTTGCGCGCAGGTGGCCAAACATCCGGCTTTGGCAGAAGGGGGAGTACGATGTAGCGTAAGCACGGCTACGGTAGTTGTTGATGTGGCGGTGACATCGGCAAAATTGCAAGTTGTGCCCGCGCCGCATACAAGTTGTGCCTGGGTTACGTGCGAGCTGTGGATCTGCCGAGGGCGGTGGCAAAAATGTAAGTTGTAAAGATGCGTGCAGGTGCTGGGAGCAGGAAGATGTTGTTATTGCTACATTAATGTGAGTGGTGGCTGGGAGAGGTGGCGATTTTTCAATTTATGTAAAAGCGGAGGAAACGGAGTAAACGGAGGAAGTAGAGAAAGTGGGGAGAAACCAAGCGGAGCGGGGCGAGGGGATGTGGGAGATATGAACGCTTAGAGGTGCGAGGGCGTGTGGGAAGCGGGTGACGGATGGACTTGACAATTTGGCAAATCCACACAAAAATCAAGGTATAGAAACGAGGTGTCGTATGGGACAGGAAAATGGTGTAAAACGTGCGGAAATGGCGCAGTTGCTGGCAGAATTGTCGAATGCGCCGGGGGTATCCGGCTTTGAGGATGAAGTAGTTGCGGTTTTGCGCCGAGAGATGGATGGCTTGGGGGCAATGACCGAGGATAAAATGCGGAATTTGTACCTGGAGCGGAAGGAGAATTGCGACGTTGGCGGTGAAAAGCGGCTGACGGTGATGCTGGATGCGCATACGGATGAAGTGGGATTTATCGTGCAGGGGATCAATGCGAACGGGATGTTGCGCATTTTGCCGATCGGCGACTGGGATACCCGGAATGTGCCGGCGCAGAGAGTGCTGGTGCGGGCGATGGTTGCGGAGAGTGGGGCGATTACGGAGAGCGGTTCGGCAGATGATAGCGGAGCGATTGCTGAAGGTGGAGTCGTTACCGAAGGTGGTAGCTCTATCAGCACATTTGCCCGTACTTATGCCTATGTGCCCGGTATTACAACCAGTAAGCCGCCGCATTATTTAACTGATGATGAACAGCGCCAAGTTCTCGGCTTTGACACGATTCTCGTCGACGTCGGTGCCAATAGTTGCGAAGAAGTCCGGGCGCTCGGCATAGATATCGGTGCGCCTATCGTGCCGGATGTTACTTTTGCGTATGATGCGGCGCGGGATATCGCCGTTGGCAAGGCTTTCGATTGTCGCTCCGGCTGCGCGGCTCTCGTGACGACTCTGCGCGAACTCGCCGGGGAAGCGCTGGACGTCAATGTTGTTGCGGCGTTTTCGACCCAAGAGGAGGTCGGGCTCCGCGGCGCGAAGGTTACGGCCGAGCGTGTGCGCCCCGACGTCGCCATCGTCTTTGAGGGAACTCCTGCTGACGACAACTTCCGCGACGCTTATACTTCGCAGACCCGTCTCGGCTACGGTCCTATGTTGCGACACATGGATCGCAGCATGATTACCCACCCGCGCTTCCAGCGTTGGGCCCTTGATGTTGCGCAGCGCCAGGGTCTTCCGCATCAGGTGGCCGTTCGCGAAGGTGGGGGTACCAACGCCGGGGCGATTTACCTAAGTTCGATGGGGGTGCCGGTTATTGTGCTGGGTGTTCCGGCGCGGTACATCCATACGCCTAATTCGATGAGCCGCCTGGACGACCACCTGGCAACGGTGGAACTCGCAAAAATATTGTTGCGCGAGCTAAACAACGAAGTGTTTGCGCTGTTGTAAGAGAGGACTTTGCGTTGTTGTAAGCAAGGTCTCGGCACTACTGTGGTGACCGATGTGTTGTTGCGACATTGGGTTGCCGCGCTGCACTGACAAGGCTGAAAAAGTGCCCGCAAAAGTGGCATTAGAGGGATAATTGTGCTAAAATTCTACTGTTGCGCGCCTGAAAGGGAGTGCTGCTTCAAAAAGATAATAAATGCCCGTAGATGAGGCAAAAATGCAGGTAAAATGCAGAGAAAAAATAAAGAGAAAGTAAAGAGAAAGCAAAGAGAAGGTAGAAAGGCATAAGACAGATCATGGCCACAGCACAGAAGAAAACAATCAAAGATATCAATCTAAAGGGAAAACGTGTAATTGCCCGCGTGGATTTTAACGTGCCCCAGGATAAAAACACCGGAGAAATTACCGACGATAAGCGAATAAGAGCGGCTCTGCCGACGATCCGCTACATGCTCGACCAAGGAGCAGCGGTTATTTTAGTTACGCACTTGGGTCGTCCCAAGGCCGGCTTTGACGCGAAATTCTCGCTGGCACCGGTCGCTCGTCGCTTGGGCGAACTGCTCGATCGACCGATCGAACTAGCTGCCGACGTAATCGGTCCCGACGCCGACTCCAAAGTCGCCGCCCTCAAGCCTTGCGAGGTTCTCCTGCTTGAGAACGTGCGCTTCCACAAGGAAGAGACCGCCAACGATCCTGCCTTCGCCCGCAAACTAGCCTCCTACGCCGACGTCTACGTTAACGACGCATTCGGCACGGCGCATCGCGCCCACGCCTCCACCGCCGGACTTGCGAGCTTCCTCCCGGCAGTGAGCGGCCTGCTGATCCAGAAAGAGCTCGAGGTCATGGGCGGTGCCCTGGCGGACCCGGCTCGCCCCTTCGTCGCCATTCTCGGCGGCGCAAAAGTATCCGACAAGATCGGCGTCATCGAAAATCTGCTGAACAAAGTCGACACTCTGATCATTGGCGGCGGCATGGCCTACACCTTCCTGGCCGCCAAGGGCGGTGGAGTGGGCAAGTCCCTGCTCGAAGCCGACAAAATCGAATTCGCCGCCGCTCTCATGGAGAAGGCTACCGCCAAGGGCGTTGAGCTCCTCCTGCCCGTCGACAATGTCGCGACTTGGGAATTTGCCGCCGAAGCTGAGGCGCAGGTTGTCCCCTCCACGGCTATCCCAGACGATATGATGGGCCTCGACATCGGTCCCGAAACCAGAGATCTCTTCAGTGTTGCCATCGCCAAGGCCGGAACCATCGTCTGGAATGGACCGATGGGCGTGTTCGAGTTCCCGCGCTTTGCCGAAGGAACCCTGGCCGTTGTCAAAGCTGTCGCTGCGGCTAATGCCGTTTCGATCATCGGTGGCGGAGACTCTGCCGCAGCCGTCGAGCAAATGGGCTATGCCGACCAAGTGACGCACATCTCCACCGGCGGCGGCGCCTCCCTGGAATACCTCGAAGGCAAGGTCCTCCCCGGAGTCGACTGCCTGATGAACGCCGACAATCGTCGGCATTTCGTGGCCGGCAACTGGAAAATGAACCTCGGCCTGCCCGCCGAAGTCACCGCCTACATTGAAGAATTCAAACCGCTCGTCGCCGATGCCGACGCCGACATAGCCCTCGCCGTGCCCTTCACCGGGCTGCAGGCCGCCCTCGACGCCGCCGCTTTCAGCAACGTGCGCATCGCCGCCCAGAATTGCTATTCCGTGGCCAGCGGCGCCTACACCGGTGAAGTTTCGCCGGAAATGCTGGCAAAGATGGGAGTTCGTCACGTAATCATCGGACATAGCGAGCGCCGCGAATATTTCGCCGAGGACGACTTTGTCGTCAACAAAAAAGTCAAGGCCGCTCTCGAGTGGGGACTGGCGCCGATCATCTGTTGCGGCGAGACACTGCCTCAGCGCGAAGCCGGCGAGACCGAGGCTCTCGTGACCGGGCAAATCCGTGCCGCCTTCCAAGATATCCCCGCAAGTCGTCTGTCGCAGATTACTATTGCCTACGAGCCAATCTGGGCGATCGGCACCGGCGTGGTCGCAACCGATGAGCAGGCGCAGGAAGTCTGCCGCCTGATTCGCGACCTGCTTACCGAACTCTACGGCGAGGATGCCGATGTTGTGCGCATTCAGTACGGCGGAAGTGTCAAACCCGATAACGCGGAGGGACTGTTTGCCCAGCCGGATATCGACGGAGGACTGGTCGGTGGCGCAGCACTGAAGCCCGTGGACTTCGCGAAGATTTGCCAAGCCTAAGGTTATAAAGCCGGATAGTGATGGGTATCGGTGGCGGTAACCGGAAAGGTATAGAGTGCCGATAACATGAAACCGAATAGGTGATAAGTGCTGATAGTTGGCGAAAAACAATATTAAAGTAAAGCAGCTCGGCGGAGGGAGGGATCCTCGGCCGAGCTGTTTGCTTTATTCTAGGATAGAAGTGAGGGGAGCAGATGAATCTTTTAACCGGTAAATTAAAGGAAGTTCTGCAGTCCGTCCTGCCGATCGTGATTATTGTTGTGCTTTTGCACTTCTTTATTACGCCGTTACCGGGCAGTTATTTCGGGCGCTTTCTGATTGGGGCACTACTTCTAATTCCGGGTCTGACGATTTTCCTGATCGGCGTGGACCTGGGCGTGTCGAGGATGGGAATGGTCATCGGGCACGAGCTCGTTAATCTCGGTAAGTTCTGGCGTTTCGCTATATTGGCGACCTTCCTGGGCTTTTTAATTTCGATTGCCGAACCTGATCTGCACATTTTAGCCGGTCAGGTCGAGCAGGGAACCGGGGGGCTGGTAAATACTTTTCAGCTGGTCATTTACGTTTCTATCGGCGTCGGTATCATGATCGCCGCCGGTCTGCTCCGCATCCTCTACCGTAAATCAATCAAACTGCTTTTCCTGACAATTTACCTGATTATCTTCGTGCTCTCGTACCTGGCGAATAACGAGTTCATTGCGTTTGCCTTCGACGCATCCGGCGCGACCACGGGTGCGATGACGGTACCGTTCATGCTGGCTCTGGCGGCAAGTGTTGCCTCGCGGAAAAAAGACAGCATTGCCTCAGAGAGTGACAACTTCGGTCTGGTCGGCCTGGCTTCGGGCGGTGCAATCATGGGCTGTCTGGCGATGGCCATCATCATGGGCAATCCCAAGCCTGAGGCGGCAGAACTCATTCAGACCGAGGCGCCGCGTAGCTTCTTCGAACCCTTTTTGGTCAGTCTCGGCGAATCCGCCTGGCATGTCGCGGTGGCATTACTACCGGTCATAATCGCTTTCTTCGTTGTTAACTTTTTCAAGGCAAAGCTTGACCGTCGGGAACTGCGCCCGATCATTCTGGGCAATATTTACGCTTATGTCGGTCTGGTGCTCTTCCTGGCCGGCGTCAACGGAGGTTTTCTGGATGCCGCGCGCGTTATCGGCCGCGAGCTGGCCACGCACAGCCAGGTGATTATCCTGGTCGTTGGTTTTGTTGTAGGTTTGGTCACTATCCTCGCTGAGCCCGCCGTTAGCGTTCTCACTCACAATGTACGCGACATCACCGGCGGATCGGTACAGCGCCGCCCCGTCCTCATCGCGCTCAGCCTCGGCGTCGGCGCTGCCGTCGCCCTCTCGCTTCTCCGCATCCTGATACCCGAGGCCCAGCTTTGGCACTTCCTTTTACCCGGCTACATCATCGCCCTCGGTCTGATGCCCTTCGTCCCGGATCTCTTCGTCGGCATGGCCTTTGACTCCGGCGGTGTTGCTTCGGGACCGATGACCGCCACCTTTGTGCTCGCCTTTTCCCAGGGTGTGGCAATCGCCGTGCCATGGGGGGATCCGTTGAACGACGGCTTTGGTATCATCGCCATGGTCGCCATGACCCCGCTGATTGTTCTGCAGCTCCTTGGATTGCTCTATAAGCTCAGTGCCCGCCGCAGTCGTACCGCCGAGATTGCCGACTTGCAGGAATTCCCGACACTCAGTGCCGGCGAAGTTGAAGGTCCAGTCGGCTTTGCCGCTATGACGGAGGCGCCGGAGGAAATTTCCTTTGATCTCGCTGTCGAAGTCTGCCGTGTTGAGCTGCAGGTTGACGCGGACGGAGCCGCAGACGATAATGAAAACGGAGGCAACGACAATGAAAATTAGACTGCTGACAATACCGATGCGTATCTGCATCGTCGTGAATGAAGGTCGTGCAGGTAAGATACTCCGCCGTGCCCGTGAACTCGGCATCCGCGGCGGAACCATAGTCCCGGCCTTCGGAACCGTACGCAACCGTATCTTGCGTTATCTAGCTCTCGACACGTATGAGCGCGAATTGATCATCATTCTTTGCAGCCAAGCCGACGCTCTGCGCGTCATGCCGATTCTGTATAAAGAGTTTCGTTTCAATCGCCCGAACAAGGGCATTATGTGGAGCCAGCGCCTGGGTAGTATTCTCGGCTGTGTCCCTTCGCAGGCCATGGTCGATGCCGGGGTTGACCCGGGAACCCCGGCCGTTACAGACATGGCCGCTGATCCGGGCATTGTCCACCCGAGCGGTAGCAATCCGACCAGCGCCGACTCGGGTGTCGCCAATCCCGCCAGCATAAATGAGGAAGAGAGAAAATTCATGAGTTCAACAGTTAATGAAGCCACGCCGGTTCCGATTCAGCCCGAAGGCGCCATCAAAACGCCGCATGCCATGGTCATCACGATTGTCGATCGCGGCAAGGCCGATGCCGTTCTTGAGGCCGCCCGCACTGCCGGTAGCACCGGAGGAACCATCATTCGTGCCCGCGGATCGGCTACAGGGGAGACCGTAACACTGTTTAACCTGCCCGTTGAGCCGGAAAAGGATACTGTCCTTATCCTCGCTCCGACCGCCATCGAAAAGAAAATCGTTGCCGCGATTTATCAGAGTTTGTCGATTGATCAGCCCGGTGCCGGGATCATTTTTACCTACCCCGTCGCTTCGGTCTACGGCTTACACGGTATCGATTGAAAAAATGCCCGGTGTCGGGGCAAAGCCGACATTTATGCGGCGTGCCTTTTACGTCCGCATTTCGGCGTCGTTGGCGTCCGCCGGGTTGGGATATTCGCGGTTATATGCTACAATAACCGATGGTGTTCGGATTAGAATCCGCGCCGTAAACAACAATTTAACAGATTGGATCTGAGGATCAAATAAAGAACGAGGAGAGAATTCTATGGCCAAACAAAAGAAGTATATGACGATGGACGGTAACATGGCGGCAGCCTATACGTCTTACGCCTTTACGGAGGTAGCCGGCATATACCCGATCACGCCTTCTTCGCCGATGGCCGACTATGTCGACCAGTGGGCGCAACAGGGACGCAAGAACATTTTCGGACAGACTGTCAAAGTTATTGAGATGCAATCCGAGGGAGGAGCCGCCGGCGTCGTCCACGGCTCGCTGAATTCGGGCGCATTGACCACCACATATACGGCTTCGCAGGGACTCCTGCTGATGCTGCCGAACATGTATAAGATAGCGGGCGAGCTACTACCGGGCGTTTTCCACGTTTCGGCTCGCGCCGTTGCCGCCCACGCGTTGTCGATCTTCGGTGACCATTCCGACGTGATGGCCGTCCGCCAGACCGGCTTCGCCGCCCTGTCCGCCGCCAGCGTTCAGGAAGCGATGGACATGGCCGCCGTTGCCCACCTCGCCGCGATTCGCGGTCGGGTGCCGTTCCTGCACTTTTTTGACGGCTTCCGCACTTCGCACGAGTTCCAAAAGATCGAAGTCCTCGACTATGATGATTTGGGCGCGCTGGTCGATCGCGAAGCTCTGCAGGCCTTCCGCGACCGTGCCCTGACCCCCAATCAGCCCACCCTCCGCGGCTCGGCTCAAAACCCCGACATCTTCTTCACCGCCCGTGAAGCCTCTAACCCCTACTATAACGCCCTGCCGGAGATTGTTGAAGAATATATGGAAGCGATCAGCAACCTGACCGGCCGCGACTATAAACTGTTCAACTACTACGGCGCACCCGACGCCGAATATGTCATCGTCTGCATGGGGTCGGCCGTCGGAGCCGTCATGGAGACCGTAGACTATCTCGTCGCCAAAGGCGAGAAAGTCGGCCTCGTCAACGTTCATCTGTATCGTCCCTTCAGCGTACGCCACCTCCTGGCGGCAATGCCGGATACCGTCAAGGTCGTCGGCGTCCTCGACCGCACCAAGGAGCCGGGCGCGCACGGTGAGCCCCTCTACCTCGACGTGGTCGCGGCCTATGCCAATACCGAAAACGCACCCCTGATCGTCGGCGGTCGCTACGGACTCGGTTCGCGCGACACCACCCCGGATCAAATCCTCGCCGTTTACCGTAACCTGCAGGCCGAGGAGCCGCGCGACGGCTTCACCATCGGCATCGTCGACGACGTCACGCACCTCTCTTTGCCGATCGAGGAGCACATCAACACCACGCCCGAAGGCACGATTTCCTGCCGCTTCTGGGGCCTGGGCTCGGACGGCACCGTCGGCGCCAACAAAAACTCAATCAAAATCATCGGCGACCATACCGACATGTCGGTTCAGGCCTACTTCACCTACGACTCCAAGAAGTCGGGCGGTATCACGATTTCCGACCTGCGTTTCGGTCATTCCCCGATCTACTCGACATATCTGGTCAACCAGGCGGACTTTGTCAGCTGCTCACAGCAGGCTTACGTCAATCAGTACGACATGATGAGCACGCTCAAGCCCGGTGGCGTCTTCCTGCTCAACACGCAGTGGACGGAGGAAGAACTGTCCGAACATCTCCCCGCCGCCATGCGTCGCTATCTCGCTAAGAACAACATCCGCTTCTACACTATCGATGCCGCCAGCATCGCTCAGGGCCTCGGTCTCGGCGGTCGCACCAACACCGTCATGCAGGCCGCGTTCTTCAAACTCGCCAACGTCATTCCCGTCGACGAAGCTGTCGAGTACATGAAGGAAGCCATCGTCCGTAGCTACGGACATCGCGGTGAAGACATAATCAAGATGAACTATGCCGCCGTCGATGCCGGCATTACCGATGCGAAGCAAGTCGCTGTACCGGCCGAATGGGCCGACGCGGAAGACGAGTCGGTCGTAGTTGAAGACCAGCCCGCCTTTGTCCGCGAAATCGCCAATGTCATTAATCGACAGGATGGCTACTCACTGCCGGTCTCGACCTTCGCCGATCGCGCCGACGGCACCATGCCGCAGGGCACCACGCAGTACGAGAAGCGCGGCATCGCGATGAATATCCCGGTCTGGAAGCCGGAGCACTGCATCCAGTGCAACCAGTGCTCGCTGGTCTGCCCGCACGCCGCTATCCGTCCCTTCCTGCTGACCGACGAAGAAGTCGCCAACGCGCCCGAAGGCACCGAAGTGCTCAACGGCATGCGCCCCTATGACAACTACAAGTTCCGCATTCAGGTTTCCGCCCTCGACTGCACGGGCTGCGGTTCCTGTGCCGCAACCTGCCCGGCCCGCACGAAGGCGCTCGTCATGGAGCCGCTCGCGGATCATCTCGACGAGGCCGAGAAGTGGAATTACGTCTTCAACCTGCCGCATAAGGAAAACCCGATGAAGACGGCCAACGTCAAAGCTTCGCAGTTCAATCGTCCTCTGTTCGAATTCTCCGGCGCCTGCGCCGGCTGCGGCGAGACTCCGTATGTCAAGCTGGTTACCCAGCTCTTCGGCGACCGTATGCTGATTGCCAACGCGACCGGTTGCTCCTCGATCTGGGGCGGCTCTGCGCCTTCGCAGCCCTACACGACCGATCATTGCGGTCGCGGTCCGGCCTGGGGCAACAGCCTCTTCGAGGACAACGCCGAATACGGCCTGGGTCTGCACCTGGGAGCCAAGCAACTGCGCGAACGTATGCGCGATCAATTGGCCGAACTCGTGCCCGCGCTGAATAACGATCAGCTTAATGAGGCTCACTCGGCCTGGGTCGCCGACTACGACAAGACGGACAAAACCATTGAGCAGACCGCGGCACTGGTCGAAGCGCTAGAGGCCGTGGCGGGCAAGTCCGGTCTCGGCGAGGCGGAGCAGAAGACGCTCGCGTCGATTCTCGCCAATCGCGACTATCTCTCGCTACGTTCGACCTGGATCTTCGGCGGCGACGGCTGGGCCTACGACATCGGCTACGGCGGTCTCGACCATGTCCTGGCCAGCGGCGAGAATGTTAACGTCCTGGTCTTTGACACCGAAGTGTACTCTAATACCGGCGGTCAGGCTTCGAAGGCCACCCCGCTCGGTTCGGTCGCCGAATTTGCGGCCGGCGGTAAACCGGTCAAGAAGAAGGACCTCGGCATGATGGCGATGTCCTACGGTTACGTCTACGTGGCGCAGATCGCGATGGGCGCGAGCCAGGCGCACACGCTGCGGACGATCGCCGAGGCCGAAGCCTACAACGGACCTTCGCTGATCATCGCCTACGCACCGTGCATCAGCCACGGAATCAAGGGCGGCCTGACCATCAGTCAGCGCCGCGAGAAAGAAGCGGTCGAGGTCGGCTACTGGCACCTCTACCACTTCGACCCGCAGGTCGCGGAAGGCGCCAACCCCTTCACGCTCGACTCGAAGGAGCCCGACCTGAATCGCTTCCGTGACTTCCTGGTGCAGGAGGTGCGCTACAACTCCTTGTTCAAGAAGTACGACGCGGAGCATGTTGAGGAGATCTACGCCCGGGCCAGAGCCGCCGCGCGCGACCGCTATCTGAGCTACGTCCGCAAGGCAGCCGCCGACTATACGATTCGGTTGGCCTCTGACGATCCACCCGCGAGCGAAGAATAATTCGCGACGGGAAACTCAGCGAATCCGCAAAAGATTTGTGATGTAGCGGCTACAGTTGTAGATTGATTTTTAAAGCTGCCGGACTTTTCCGCTGTGACTGCGACGGGCGAGTTTGGCAGCTTTTCACTAATTGAAAAAACAAAGCGACGAGCGGAGCGCGGAACCCGGAGTCGGTTCCGGCTTCGTCTTCGGGTCTGCGGGAAGGAATCGGATGAGCACCTTTAATTCCAGTGGCATAGTTCTTTCGGACACGCCCGTGCCGGATATATTTATCGCCGAATATATGCCAAATTTGAGCGGCTTAGCTGTCAAGCTTTATATCCTGGCTCTGCATCTACATGCCGCTTCCGGAGCTCCGATCGCGATTGATGACGTCGGGCGCAAGCTCTCCTGCGCGCAGACGGACTTGCAGACCGCCCTTGACGAGCTCGAGGAGCTCAAACTCATTGCCTTCAACCGCGCTCAGGGGCAGTTCACGCCAAACGACGTCAAACAGATCGAGCTGAGCCGCTATTTTCAACCTCGGGCGACCGGGGATGCAAAGGCCGTGGCTCGTCACGCTCGGGTCAATCCGAAGCGTCGGGAGGCGATCAGTTCGATTAATCAGTCTTTCTTCCAGGGCATCATGTCGCCGCGCTGGTACTATTCGATCGATGAGTGGTTCGACCGCTTCGGCTTTGAGCCCAATGTGATGTACAGCCTGTTCCAGGAGTGCGCCGACCGCAACAAGCTGAATCCGTACTATGTCGGAGCCGTAGCCGAGGATTGGCACGGCCGCGGGATTCGCAATTATGACGATCTGGAGCGCGATGCCCGTCAGCGTGAAAAAATCAATGCAATGACCCGCCTGGTTGGCAATTTGCTCAATAAGGACATGACCGCCTTCGACCGCCGTTTGGTTAATAAGTGGGTCAATGAATTCAATTATGATGCCGATCTGATTACCCATGCACTTCGCCTCAGCACGCGCCTTCACTCTCCAAACATGGATTATTTCGACAAAGTGTTGACTGCTTGGCACGAGGCCGGAGTGACCGATGTTGCCACCGCCCGTGCTCACCAGGAGGAATTCCGGCGAAGCCGGCAGTCCGCCAATATGTCCCATTCTGCTGAGTCCGGAAATTCGTCCGCCGCTTCCGGTAGGGGAGCCGCCTATGCCGGCGGAAACCGCCGCCGCAAACCCGCCGCCGAAGGTAATTTCGAGCAGCGGGTTTATGACGAGAATTTCTGGGCGGATTTTTACGATGACGGCCTTCTCGCTACGACCGATGACGCAAACGACAGCGCAGCCGGCGGCGCGACCGATAGTGTAGCCGGCGACGCGAACGATAGTGTAGCCGGCGACTCGAACGATCACGACGCCGATAACGTAACTGATTAAAAAGAAGGAGCGCCGTAGTTATGATTCTCTCTCGCGATACTCTAAACAGAAAAATCCTGGCCCGTTATGCCGCCGCCCGTTCCCGTGCCGAGAATGATCTCGCCCGTCGCCGGGAAATGTTGCTCGAAAGCTCCCCGGAGCTGCAGACCATCGAAGCCGATCTGGCTCGGGCACGCGGCACCTGGCTGGCGGCCAAGGCCGCCGGACACGATCCGACCGAGGCGGAGGCTGGGCTCGATGCTATCCGCGAGTCCAGAGACACCTGGTTGCGTGCTCGCGGGCTGAATCTCGACGATGACGTCCCCGAATATGAGTGCTCGCATTGCGGGGATCGCGGAGTGATCGATCTAGTCGCCCATACTTCGGCAACCGGGTACACTCTGGCTAGCGGTACCTGTCCGCATTGCTGGGGGAATACCGCCGCACCCTTGATTCAGGCTGCCGGTCAACTGCAATATGTGCGCAACTGCAATTTTGCCGATTTTGATGTGACGCTTTTCTCTACCGCCGCGCAAGGTCGGGCAATGGAGGCTTTGCGGCAGGCGCTCGAACTGTCCGCCGATAATTTTGCGGTCGAGGGTCGCGATTGGCTCTTCCACGGTCTTCCCGGAACCGGCAAAACCTTTATGGCCGGCTCACTGGCCAATGCTCTGGCGGAGCGCGGACTTTATGCTCTCTATATGACTGCTACGGGCTTTAACGAGATATTTGAGGAATATCGCCTGATGCGCCGCATGTTTCAGCCCGATCCGGTGCGCCTGGAGCAGGCGGAGGAGGCCTATGCCGGCATACACACGGCCGATCTTCTGATAATTGACGATTTAGGAACCGAGTCGCCGTATTTCCAGAGTCGTTTAGCCGACCTTTCGGCAACGCTTCAATCCCGCGAACAACATGGACTCAGGACGATAATCACGACAAATCTGTCGGTCGCGGATTTGGGGCGGACCTACGACGAGCGTCTGGTCTCGCGTATAATGGGCCGCTTTGAGCCGGTTCCTTTCCGCGGTGAAGATTTGCGCCTGGTTCTGCGCAGGAAAGGTCGCACCGATGTCTGACGCGTTGCGAACATACGATTGCGGGCCAACCCCGGCAATGCCGCGCCTGCGCCACGGCATTGATGTATGCTCTATCGAGCGTATGGCCGGTGTGTGGCGGCGTCACGGCCGGGATTTTTTGTGCCGGGTCTGTACGCCGACGGAGATCGTCGACTTTGACGCAATCGAGTCCCGCGAAAGACAAATGGAATTTCTGGCCGGGCGTTTCGCTGCCAAGGAAGCGGCGGCCAAGGCGCTCGGTACCGGTCTGTGGAGTTCCGGCATCGGCTGGCGCGCCTTTGAAGTGGTGCGCGTTCCCGGCGGTGCTCCGGTTATGCGTTTACACGGTGCCGCGGCCGAACTCTGGCGGAGTTTGGGTGGGTTGGAAATGGCGATTAGTATCAGCCATGATGCCGGGATCGCTTTGGCCAGCTGTGTTTGCCTGCTGCGGGGCTCGGACGTTGCCGGGGTGTCGGACAAATCGGAAACTTGTGGCACGGTGTCGGACGAATCTGCAACTTGTACCACGACATCAGACGAATCTGCGGCTAATGCCTTGGATGCGTTTCCCGCTCCACCCGGGGATTCCCGGCCATGAGCAGGCGCGATCGCATCCTGCGCCGAGACGACAACCGGCGATTCTTACGTCGACATCGACGTGTGGGCAAAGAAATCGGCAAGCCGTTGCCCTTTCAGCGCACGAGCACCGGTCGGCGCGGCGTGGTGCGTTCCGTCAAGGAGCTCCATGGCTCTGCGCGCGCTTCCGAGACCCACGACCAGATCGATCGTGTAAATTACCTCGACCCCGAAGCTCACGAAGACAGATATATATCCGGCCGCACCGCTCTTCTTGGCAAAATCCGCCGCGATCGCCATGTCAACCGACTGCCCACCCGACTGAAAATCGACTCCGAACGCAAGCGCATTCTGTTCTCGCGGGTTCGCTCTCCCTTTACGTTGGCGGTGCTCGTCTTTGTCCTGCTTGTGGCTCTTGTGTTCATCGTCGGGCCGCTGGTTGCCCGACATTTCGAAGCCGGCTCCGCACCCGCAACCCCTACCGACCCGCGCAACGAAGATCCCAATGCTCTGACCTCGCCCTTTTACAAAGCCGGGGAGGAGTGCCGGGTCAATGTCGCCGCCGCCTGGGTGCTGGCGACGCCCGACGTGCAGGGCGAACGCCTGACCCAACTGCTTTACAACACCAAAGTACAGGTGAAACGTAGCGGGGGAGTGAACGGCTTTGTCGAGATCAACCTCGATCCGTACGGCCTGGCCCGCTCGCCCGGTCTGCGCGGCTACGTCCTGCCGCAGAACCTGGTCGCGGCATCCCCCGGTTCCGCCGCACGCTACGACATCCCCGACGGCGTCAAAGAGCGCCTGATCATTACCGACCGCACCAAGCGCGTGACTACCGACGCCCGCAACGGCAATACCGTGGTCAATGCCGCCTTGGGAACGACACTGTATTCGGACTATCGCGCCAACGGCCTTGCCCGCGTCTATCTGCCTGACGGACAATACGGCTGGGTCGCCGAGCCCGGCATCCTCGCACTGGAAAAGGATGCCGATGTCTATCTCGGCACGGCCCAGGGCTTTGCCAACTACGCCCGTAGTTTTCTTTCCTGCATGTTCCTGCCCAACGGACTAACCGCATCGGGAATCGACATGAATGGCATCGTCAATGTCTCCGCCCAAGTCGCCGGCCTTACACTGCCGCGCCGCCCGCTGCTCGTTCTCGAGTCGACTCCGCAGATTTGGAACGCCCTCATGTATGAAGGTTCTTATGAAGCCGACAGTTTCACTGCAGCGGAACGAACTGCCTTGCGTGCCTCATCCGACAGTGGGAGCAAAACAGGTGCCCGATTGGTCGCCGCGGGTGCGATGCGTTACCCCGGCCGGCTCGGCTCAAGTCTCGAGGGACAGCCGATCCTAGCCGCCGCCGATCGGGAACTGGCCAATATCGCCAATTGGCGACTGAACTATGCCGCTTTGGAGCCCGGCGACCTGATTTTCTGGCACAGGCCCGGGCGGGTTGAGCATTTGGATCCGCTCGCCGAGGCGGCCGACACGGACGGTGAAGGTGATTCGGAAGGCGCAGAAGATTCCGCTGGCGTGGGCGATTCCGAAGAGACAGGTGGTTCCGGAAAGTCGGGTGATTCCGCAGGTAGCGGCGATTCCGGGGAGCCGGGCAATTCCGCAAGTACAGGCGATTCCGAGACACCCTCAACTCCGCAGGTCAAAGCCGACGGCCGCAAAATTCAAATGGCCATCTATCTGCCCGGCGGCCAGCTGCTGATCGAGAACCTGGTCTACTCGGAAATCCGCCTCGTCGAGGCACGTAGCTTTTTGGACGGAAAAATCATTTACGCCGTGACGCGCCCCTTTCCCAATTCAGACTCAAAGGAGTAAAATATTTACTGATAGAAATGAAAGCGTGAAATGAGAGCGTAAAGGGAAATGACGCAGCCGAAAAATTCAATCGATATCCGCCATGACAAAATACTAGTTATTGACGCCGCTAACCGCCTGACCAGAATGCTCGCCAACCAAATCCGCGACTGGCAGGTCTTTACGGTAATTCATACCGCCAAGGTCCGGCCGGCCGAGCTCGCCGCCGGAAATTATCGGGGGATCATTCTCGCCGCGCCCGACCCCGAGCACAGCGAACTCGATCCGAACTACGACCTCTACCGGAGCCCCGAACTCGCGACCGCCGGCTTTGCCGAGGCTATTCCCGAAGCCCTGCTGCAGACCGATTTGCCGCTACTGTGGCTGATTCCCACCGCAGCGCAGGTTGAATTCTTCCGACTGATCGAACTCTCGGATCGGGTCAGCGCCGTCTTCTATCCGGTCGACGCGACAGTGGCGCAATTGACCGCGAACGGCATTATCCGCGATTTTGTACTGAAGACTTGCGGTTGCGCGGCGGACTGGTCGGCGGAGAATTTTATTGAGGATACCGTTACCCGCCTGCGTGCCGAGCTCGGGTCGCGCCAGGTAATTTGCGCTTTCTCCGGCGGTGTGGATTCCGCCGTGGCCGCGGTGTTGGTACATCGGGCCATCGGACGTAATTTGACCTGCATATTCGTCGACCACGGTCTGATGCGCCTGAACGAGCCGGAGGATGTCGAACGGGTTTACGGTCGCGGCTTCGGGATGAATCTGGTTTGTGTGAACGCGCGCCAACGTTTCTATGCCAAGCTCGCCGACGTCGTCGATCCGGAAGAGAAACGCCGCATTATCGGCGCTGAATTTATTCGTATTTTTGAGGAGGAGGCGGCCAAATTCGGCGACGCCGACTGTCTGGTGCAGGGGACGATCTACCCCGACATCGTTGAGAGCGGCAGTGCCGGCGGCAAGCTGGTCAAGAGCCACCACAATGTCGGCGGTCTCCCGGACAATATGCAGTTCAAGCAGCTGATTGAGCCTTTGCGTTGGCTGTTCAAGAACGAAGTCCGCAGTGTCGGTCTCGCTCTCGGCATTCCCAAGGAGCAGGTCATGCGTCAGCCTTTCCCGGGTCCCGGCCTCGGTGTGCGCATCATCGGCGCGATCACCGAGGAGCGTGCCGACATCCTGCGCGCGGCCGACGCGATTTTCCGTGAAGAGTTGGCGGCAGCGGGCCTCGCCTACGAGTACAGCCAATACTTCGCCGTCCTGACCGACATGCGCTCGGTCGGCGTCCGCGCCGCGTCCCGCACCTACGACTACACGGTCGCCCTGCGCGCCGTCCGCACCGGCGACTTTATGACCGCCGCCATTGCCGAGATCCCTTATCCCGTCCTGCACCGCGTCGTCGCGCGCATCACGGGCGAAGTCCCGCAGGTCAACCGCGTTGTCTATGACATCACGGGCAAACCGCCCGCCACGATAGAATGGGAGTAGACCGTAACTGTCGTTCTAATACAGACTAAAGAGGAAGAGAATATGAAAAAAAGCATATCACTTGCACTTGTGCTGCTCTTATCGGTGGGTCTTGCCGCATGTAGCATAACCATAGCTCCCGCCGGGCATACGACGGGTACCACAGGTACGAATCCGGCCGTATCATCCGGGCAACCCGAGACATCGCCGTCTCAGACGACAGACACCCCCACAGGGACCACAAGTACGGAGCCGCCCGCATCTTCCGCCCAACCCGCGACATCGCCGTCTCAGACAACAGACGCCCCCACGGGGACTACAACTACGGAGCCGCCCGCAACTTCCACGCAACCCGAAACTCAGCCGTCCCAAACATCCGAAGTTACCACGACGAATGTAGAAAGAATAGAGTTGCAGTTGACTTCTGAAGCGGGTGCCAAAGTAAAGGGCACAATAAGAGCCTTTTCCATCAACGGAACCCAGTTATGGGAGTATGTCACGAATAGTTGCTACGTTGGAATGTGCGACGTCATTCAGTCGATAGGTATCACACGCGCCGGATATCTGTTTCTGGAAGCAGGCTCGGTTTACTGCTTAGACCCGGCTACCGGCAAAGTTCGTTGGGTAAACGAAGATTTCGGCGGCGAAGGCGCTTCCTGGGCTTTTGACACCGAAGAAAATGTTTACCTTACGGGATATATCGAACCCTGGCTATTTTGTATTGACCCCGACGGCAAAACCGTTGTCAAACATAGTGTTGCGCCCGCGGAGTACGTCGATGCCGGCTTTTTCTGGCCCGAATCTCTTTTCGTCGACGGCGACGGCAAGGTCCATATCCATTATATGTCCAATGAAGAGGTTATGATAATGGATCCGGTTGCCGGAACAGTGCTTGACACTTACAAATATGGGGAGTCCCTGAACGCCGATTTCCTTATCGGCGACTGGATGGACAAAGCGGAGTACCCTTCCGTCCGTCTGAGAATATTCGATAATCTCAACTTCGAAATGTTTGTTGATGCGGACAACGGGGTTTTGTATCATTACGAAGGCCGCTTTACCCTGGATACCCTCAACGAGAAATACAGTCACGGAAAGGATTTGCTGCGCTCCCGCATCGTCTCGACCGACGACCCCGATTTCGCGAAACTCGGCAGCGTGGGAGATTTTGTCGTAACGGACTCTTTCCGCGACGGCGGGATGGACGATTACATTTGGCTGGCTCCGGCAAACGACGGCGATACGTTTTTAAACATTCGTCTCAACGTATACGGCATTAAACTACAAAGAGTGCCGTCCATTGGACCGATGGGTTAATAAGCGAAGCGGCCTCCGGGCCGCTTTTTCGTACTTGCGGATTACGTGGGCGAGCCGCGTCCGCGATAGGGAGGGGGCGTGGACTCCTTATTCCGGCCTACGCTGTGTCGTAGTGCGTATCACGAGCGAAGTGCCGCAAGTCGACCGCGTAGTTTATGACATCGAGGGCAAGCCGTTAGCCATGATAGAATGGGAGTGCTTTTGGTTATAGTTGCCAAAAATTAAACAAAGGAGACAAGCATGATGATTAAACAAACTAGGATCAGATGCACGAAGACACTACTCAGAAATGTCAAGCCAGGAGAGACATTTGTACTAGGAGTAGAAATTAATGAAGAAGTAATGAGAAAATTGACCGCGATTGCAAATGATCTGGAAATAAAAACTGGTGTTCAGATTTTCCCTGATCCCGAATTGGGTATAATGTCTGAACGTAATGCAATTGGAGAACACATACCACAAAAGAACCTGCCAAAGGAGATTGCATACCGGGCACATGAATGGGAGCTTAGGGACTGGGGAGGATATCTTCATAGAGGAATATCTTATGTTCCTTATCAAAGGTATCGAAGAAAATTTATTGCGCCAAAGGAATTTAGGATAGAGATAGTTGAAACAAGCAGAAATGAACAATTAGCAATAGTGAACCAGGAAATGGTCAATACCCCAGATAACCAAAAAACAATAATTTTTGGCGCAAATCTAATGCTCGAAATATTTGGAGCAGTTGACACCTATATTGTTAATAAAAGTACAGGGATTATTTTGTCACAAAATGTAACAAGTGTTGATTGGGAAATTTTCCCACAGGGACAGCGAATTTGGGATCTTGTGAAAAATCGCGTACAATCAAAGGTATCTGCTAGTGAGCAACGACTAATACATAAAAGACTTGAATTTATAGAAAAATTTAGACCAACGAATGTATTTCAGGGGATCGGTGGCTATAGCGGGTACCTTGTTTTCGAATTTATAGAGCGGAATTTATATGTTTTTGATTCAGTCATGTACGGCAATGCTACATATATATTTAAAGGTGAGTGGAGGGAAGTTTCCAAATTAACGAAAAAAGAGGTAATCGACAATCAATTAGCAGTAGAGAGGATTATCCATAATGACGCATGGTGTAAAAAAATTATTAAATATCTGCATTAAATTATTTAGTAAAACTTAAAGAGAAAATTGTGTCCGGTGTAGATGTGAAGAAACTAGGACAAGGCTTAAGAAATGTAGATGCAATATTGAAAGATACATCACTTTTTAAAAGCAATAACTTTTCAAAGCCCCGCGGAACTTAATAGCCTTACGGTAGAGACATGTTTTTTGCGTGCTCTTTAGTTGTATAAAAGAGGCTATAGGAACCTAACAGCCTAATATATAAAAGTGATTCTGAAAGGAGTTATATGGAAAACGCAATCAGAGAGCTGAGAGACGTAATTCAGCAAATGAATATAGGTTTTGATTGGACTTCTGCTATCTCGGCCGTTTGTTCAGTGATTTCTCTACTTGCTATTTTTGTATTATTGAAGGAGCGTGGAGAGAAAAAAAGACCTTACGTGCAAGTATCTTTTGAATTGGTTAAAAGTAGCTTAGTGTGTTTGGTGATACGAAATGTTGGTGAAGTACCTGCCACATTAAAAAAATTACATCCGATGAAAATTTTTCTAAACAGCTTCCTGATAGTGCTCAGAAACGTATTCTGGATAGAGAAAACATAAATATCTCTATTTACCCAAAACAACGATGGGTTATATGTCTAGATGTTATTGCGCCGACCGTATTAAAGTATAGTAACAAGGAGCTAGAGATTACGTTGGTATACACTCCAAAAGGCAAGAAGAAGAAGTATGTTGAAACCGAAACTATTAACTTTGTTGATTATGCTGGATTTTTAGTGTATATATCAGAAGTTGATGAGTTGAGAGAAGAGGTAAAGAAACTGGGCGAAGGGTTAAAAGAAGTTGATAAAACAATGAAATCTATTTCGAGAACCAATTCATTTCCAGTGCATATGCAAACTTATACTAATGTTGGTGATGTATATAGTCGAAATGTAGTTGAAAAAGAAGGGCCAACAATTCTTAAAGAAACCGAAATATCAGAGGATGACAGTTAAATGGAAACCGCGTTTCAAGTCCACCAGCACGGAGAAATAAGCCCTTCCGCGCGGGCCATTGCCTCAACTTGCGGCTGAATAGCGGCTCGGTCATATCGTAATATTCATAAAGTGCCATTGCACTAGATCCCAAAGTGCAAATGTCACAATAGATGTCACAAAGCGCCAAACCGCCAAAATAGCGGTTTGGATGGCAGTTTAGAGGAGCCTAGTGATGGTTTTCGGGGATTTTGATGCTACTTTCGGCAACTTAGCAGTTTTTCGGGGTTCGGAAGCAGGCAAGATGGCCTAAGTCTGTTTTTGTATTTATGGTTGGTCTTGCGGCAATATTACAGGCTTAGCCGGTCTCTGGAGCTCTCTGCCGGTCTCGGCTCTGGACTACTTGAAAATTTGCCGAAATGCAAGGCGACTTTCCCCCTTGAGTAAATATCCTTTTTGCGGCATTCTACTTTAAAACAATGCAGGATATGCAAAAATTTCAAGTAGGAGGCCGGTTTAGCTGTTGCACTGAATTGCTGATAGCTAGTTTAAGAGTGGGAGAGAGGTTGCGATGCTGCTTTCGGCAATCGAGCAGTTTCAACGACTTCGGGAACATCGGCGAAGCAGGCATCCTTGATATAGTTGTAAAGTTGTCAAATGCCGGGTGAAGTAGAGGAGCCTAACGATAGTTTTCGGGGATTTTTGACGTTGCTTTTGGCAACTTAACAGGTTTTACAAGAGCGTGACTACTATTAGTAACGGGGCACTTGATGTGGTTGCAAATTTGCCGAAATGCAAGGCAAGCCCCCTCGTTGGCGAACCACAAGAGAATTTCCGGCCCTCTCTCTTGAGCGACTATGGTCAATCCAAAACACGAATGATGGGCTGCTGCCAGGATGCAAGAGCCTCCATGTCAGGCGTGTATATGCGCAGAATCAGATGGAAATTGCCGGCAACAGGTAGCCAGTTGGTGATTTCATCCGGCTGCCCCTCGGACAAGATGATGTCGAGTGAACCGTCCTCATTCATAATAAAGTTTGAC
>JAAZJE010000114.1 GCA_012800515.1 Clostridiaceae bacterium | reverse complement strand
GGCGACGACAGAGCCACCGGCTACATAGAGATCGATCTGGGCTCCGTATGTGAGATTAGCAGATATCGGGTGAACAACTATAAGTGGCCGACTGCGTATGGCACAAATAAAAGTTGGAAACTTTTTACTTCCACCAACCGTCAGACTTGGACACAGGTTGACTTTGTGCAGGACTATTCCTACGGTAATTCCGGCTCCCAGACTTATATACAGTTCTACGATAAGGAATTTACATCGGTGGAGGCACGATATGTCCGTCTGTCTGTTTTAGAATTGAGCAACGGTACCAAAAGCGACGGTACCGAAAGAGTGAACACCTCTGTCCGGATGTACGAAATGGAGATTTACGGAATCAGGCCGGAGTTGGCCGATGTAATGCCTGTTGCCGATCCGACGGATCCGCAGACGCCGGAAGGGTATGTGCTGTTGCAGTTTGCCGAGGGCGCGCACGGAACGCTGGGCGGTCCGGCGGCCTTTAATGTCAAGGTCGGCACTGCTTTCAGTGAGGTAACGGTACCGACGGTCACGGCAGACGAAGGCTATGAGCACAGCGGCTGGGATCCTGTGTTGCCTGCCGACGACGCACTTGTAAATGAAGCAACAGTCTATACGGCGCAATATACCACGCCTCCAAAAATACTTTCCGCCGGCATCGTGCCGAGTACGACCTTCAATGTTTCTAGCCGCACCTCGCTCGTCCGTTTGACCGACGGTGAATATTATCGTAGTGGTGGTCCGTATTCGCGGATGCCGTTTGAGATCGCCGTACCTGATCCGGATTTTGCCGCGCAGGTCGGCGATGACCGGGCCGACGGATATTTTGAGTTCGACTTCGGTAGCGTCTGTACGGTAAGCAAATATCGGTTGCACAACTATAGATATCCGAGCCAGTACTGCATGAATAAAAGCTGGAAGCTCTTTACTTCCGTGGACGGCCAGACCTGGACGCAGGTCCACTATGAACCGGACGGCTCATACAAAACATCTGATTATGTGCAATTCTATGAGGGGATACTGGATGAACCGGTGCAGGCCAGGTATGTGCGGCTGTCTATCCTGGAACTGTTTGTGGGAGGTAGCATAAAGTCCGATGAATATGTCTGGATGTATGAAATCGAGATTTATGGTACCGGGGATCCCGTTATTCCCGAGGAGCCTGAAGAGCAGACTATTCCTGCCGACGGAAGTGTTTTGCGCGAAATAGTCGTGGCGGAGGCCGATGCGACGACCGAGATCGAGTGGATTCCCACTCAGGATATGCGGACCGCCAAAGGCTCAATAATAATCAATTTCTTCCGGGGCTATCTCTACAAGGCACCGCCCTACAACCGCGACATCAAATGTTCGCGGGAAATGTTTCAATCAGCCATAGACGCAGACAAAAATTACACCGGCGGCACGCGCCCTAAGACGGCATTCGGCATGGACTGCGGTTCGTTTGTCTGGAACGCGATATCCCGTGTTACAGGTGTCGGTGTCCCGGCTCCGGAGAATTATTCTGCTGATTTACTCAACGCGAATGGCAGGTTGCGCCTGACGGGGAACATAGCTATGGAAGCGGCAGACAGCAACGACACCGGAAAGACTATCAACCGCTATACCGAGCAGGAAATTTTCGAGGCATATGCTCTGGCTCGTACGGGAGATGTGATACTGTCCTATGGTGCGGACGATAATCATGTTGCTCTTTTAACCGAGGATGCGGTTGTTGTGCGCAACGCGGACAATACCATAGACGGAGCAAACAGTTATGTCATGCGCTCCGAATCAGGATCCAATGAGCCGAAATACTATTACGAAAATCTGCAGACGGGTGAGATAGAATCTGAATATATAAACGAATTTAGTGACCTCTATGAAATAGTATCTGATCCGAACAAAAAACTTCTTTACGGCACCACAATAATAGTTGGAAATAAGACAAGTTTTAATACCATTTATAAAGGAAGCTATTTACCGGTTACGCTCAAGGCCTACCACGACGGTCGAACAGAACTGCCGGACATCAAGTATCACTACAAATTTACCGCCGACAACATTCTCGAAAGAGGCATAAGCGGAAGGATCGATTCCAACTACAGGCTGATTGAGATCGTGGTAACTATTTATAACGCGGATGATGACAGTGAAGTGTATTCGGAGGCTTTTTATGGAGAAAGAAGCCTTAGCCGTTCGCTGACTGCCGACGCGGCCGGATTTAATGAAATCCTAAAAGGACTGTACAGAGGCAATTATAGAATAACCATTACCGCCAAAACCGGCCCGATCCTTAGGCTCGGCGATCCGTTGCGGGAAACAGAACTTCTAAATATGGAGTTTACTTCGGATAGGGAACGGCCGCTCGTGGTGGTCGGTGGTCTGGTGGGATTTGACCTTGACGCGCAGGTCGGCACAGATATGTATAGCGACTATGAGGACAAATACAACGCATATGAGGCTTTCGATGTTAAGTGTTTGCTGAACGGGCAGGAAGTGCAGGACAGCGGCGTTCCGCAGGAAGTGTGCTTGCCCTTGCCGGAAACCTGGTTGGGTGAGCCGGTGGGTTGCTGGCATCAAAAAGCGGACGACAGTTGGGAAGAAATAACCGGTGAGGTACAAACGCGTGAAGGCGAGCGATATTTCGTGTTCAGCCAACGGGAATTTAGTCCCTTTATTTTGATGGGCGTTGAACAGGCTGTGATTCCGACCGATCCGGGAAATACGACAGTACCGGATGGTTATGTGCGGGTGACATTTGCCCAAGGCGAACATGGTACGCTGGAAGGAGACACGGCCTTTAACGTGAAGGTCGGCACTGAATTCAGTCGGGTGAGGGCACTGATGCCGGAAGTAGAGGCGGAAGCGGGATGGCAGCATAGCGGCTGGAGCCCCGTGTTACCTGATGATGCCGCACCTGTGAATGAGGCCGCAGTTTATACAGCGCAGTACGAAGCGGATCAGCCCGCGACGACGAGCGTAGAAGTCACGAAAGAGTGGGACGACGCTAACAATCTGATACAAATGCGTCCGGCGAGTGTCACGGTACAGCTCTATGCGGACGGAACGGCGGTTGAAGGCAAGACGCTGACTTTGAACGCGGACAACAACTGGGCGGGAACCTTCACGGATTTGCCGGTAAACGAAAACGACCGGCCGATCATCTACACGGTGGATGAAACAGCTGTACCACTCCTCTACTTAAAGGTGATTACCGGCACGGCGACGGACGGATTCACTATCATAAACATACACAGGCTTACCGGCGGCTGGCCGAACGATCGGCTTAGCGCCGACAGGCTGGGAATCATTCTGAGTAGAGTGCTACAGCTTTACCGGATAATCAGGGAGCGGTAGAAAGTAATGGAGGCGGCTCGAACCGGCAGGAACGGGCCGCCAACCGCCACGCAGGCTCTTGTCAGGTTACGGAAAACACGGTAAAAATAGCCCGGACTGTTGAAACCGACTTCTCTGCAAATTATGCAGGTTTGATGGACAAGATAGAGGAGGTAGAGATCATGCCGGTTCGGGTTGGTTTGAAAACAATACCCCAATGGAAATGTAATCTGGAAAACTCTGTATTGGCCTGTGAGAGCCGTTCGGAGAAAACGGGGCAGATCGTTTTCTACGGTCCATCATATTTTACGCGCTGGAGCGCCAGATTTGGTATCCGGCCGCTGGCTGAATGCTTGCCCGGCCGGAGCGGGTGTCTCTGTGTCGTCAACCGCGGCTTCGGTACCAGTAGCTGTGAGCATCAGCTGTATTACTATCCGCGCATGATCCGGCCTTTGGCGCCGACGGTGCTGGTCTACGAGTGTTTCGGCAACAGCTACGATCTTGGCTACACTCAGGAGGAAATCCTGGAGTTGGGTTCGCGTGTCGTTATCTACGCCGAGACAGATTTTCCCGACCTGCGTGTCTATGTATGCAGCCCGCATCCCAGGCGTGATTACGATGCCGGGGACATAAAAGCGAAGTTGGAATTCAGTCTGCGTCTGCAGGACTTTGTGCGGCAAAGGGAGAACCGCCGTTTCATCAATGTTTTGGATTATCCCGCTTTTTATTTAAACGGTAACGTGTCGGCTCGCGTGACCGACCCGGATATCTTTGTTGACGATGAGCACTTTAATACACGAGGCTATGCTCTCTATACAGAGTTGTTCCGGCGGGAACTCAGGGAAGAGCTGGATCGTTTCTGAACTCCCCGCCGGGCCCGGCCGAGGGACATCGTAGAAAACAACAATAATTGCTTTGCCTCGTTTTATATAATTTACGTATCGGAGTTTCTTGAGACTACGTCAGGAAGGGGGAAGGTACTCGATGATTGCGCTAATCAATGCCACTATAGTTCTGCCGGACCACTACATACGCGACGGAGTTCTGCTCATGCAAGACGGCCGGATCGTGGATTTCGGAGAACAGAATAAAGTTGTGGTGCCCTCCGGCGCCGAAGTTATTGATGCCCGGGGCGCTTACGTCGGCCCCGGCCTAATTGACATACATACCCATGCGGGCGGTGCACACTACTTTCATGAAAATCCTCAGGCGGCGGCGGAGCATCATCTGAAAAGTGGGACAACCTCGTTGCTGCCGGCTTTAGCCTACTGGATGAATGAGGCCGAATACCTTACGGCGATCAGCCTGATCCGTGCGGAAATGGGTCACGGCTCCGGGCGCACCATTCGCGGCCTTTATATGGAGGGTCCTTTCCTCAATCCGAAATACGGTGCGGAGCGTGAAAACTTGCCTTGGCCGGAAGTTGTTGCGCCCGGCCAGTACGAACGGCTCGTCGCGGCGGCCGGTTCCCTGGCCAAGGTCTGGTGCGTAGCCCCCGAGCGACGGGGCGTTGAGGGCTTTGTCAGATATATACATGAGCGTTATCCGGAGGCGCTGTTCTCCGTTGCGCACAGTGAAGCGGAACCCTGGCAGATCGAGCTTTTTATCCCTCTGGGGCTACGGCTCGCCACCCATCATACCAATGCCACCGGCACGATTCAGCGCTATCCCGAATGCCGCGGCGTCTGCGTTGACGAAACGGTTAATTACAACGACGATATTACGGCGGAAATCATCAGTGACTCCCGCGGCATCCATGTCGACCCCTACATGCAACGCCTGATTCGCAAGATCAAAGGGCGCGACCGACTCATATTAATAAGTGACGCTACCGCTCATGGAGGACCGGTGCCGAAAGAGGGTGACTACGCGGGTGTTACCGACCTCAACTTCGACTATGCCGGTGAAATCGCCGGCTCCAAGCTCACGTTGTCCGCCGCCTGCGGCAACTTCATCAAGCACACGGGAGCCGGTCTCTGTGACGCTTTCTGCCATGCTTCGCGCAACCCGGCTCGCCTGCTCGGCTGGACCGACCGTGGCGAAATCCGGCGCGGCGCTGTCGCAGATCTTGTCATCGTCGATGCCTTCATGACGGTGCAACAAGTGTTCCTTGACGGTGAACCGCTGGAGCGGATCGCGCGGAACTGAACGTCAGTCGGTTTGCCTGAGAACAGCTAAAACGGATAATAATTTTATCAGGAGGATAAAAATGGAAAATACAATTTTTGACCAAGCGACGGATTTTGACTTCATACCCGCGCCTTTTGTACCGTTCAAGGACCGTGCGCTCTGCGAAAAGTTGCGCCGCCTGAGCGGAAAAGAACTGGAGAAGCATCACAATCCCGACTTCCGCATCAAGGTACTGCACAACCCGCATCCTGTGCTGATCGCCGACCTGTTTACGCGCATCAAAGAATCAGACGAGCAGGACAAGCGCTGCACGATGATACTTGGCAATCCCGAACCGGAGACCTACATACCGCTGGCGGAGCTGATCAATTACCATCGGGTGAACTGCCGCAACGTGTATGTCTTCGCGATGGACGAATGGGCCGATCAGGACGGCAATATCGCTCCGGAGACATACCGGGCCGGCCTTGCCCATTCCATGCTCAAACACCTGTTTTATCAGATTGACGAGGAGCTGCGGATGCCGCTCGATCATATCTATTATCCCACCAACGCCAATATCGGCCATTACTCAAAGCTCATAGCCGAGATCAGCGGCGGCGGCGCGGATTTCTGTTCGTCGAGCCCCGGCTGGACCGGGCATATGGCCTTTATTGATCCGGTGGATGAATTTATCAAGCCTACAATGGAGGAATACTTACAGCAGGAAGCGCGCGTGATCTCTCTCCATCCGCTTACGATAGCGCAGAATTCACTGCACGGTATTTTCGGCCAGTCCGGTTATATAGCCGCCGTGCCTCCGAAGGCGGCCACGATCGGTCCGGTGGACGTTAAAAACGCCCGTGAGCGCGTCGAGGTGCACGCACTTCTGACGAACGGAACGTTTTCCTCTTGGCAGCGCATGACGAGTCGGCTCGTGCTGCACGGCCCCGTAACCCCGCTGGTACCCAGCTCTATGTTACAACTCATGAAGACGCAGGTCTATGTTTCCGAAGAGCTGGCCGCTCCCTTTGACTGCTGGGACAAAGTAGGTTACTGAGTCGTATAGCTCGTCGTATAGCTCGCAGGAAGATAATGCCGGCCGCAGCTGATTTTGCCGGTTGCGGCCGCTGATGTCGAAGGAGAAACAAAGCATATGAGTGCGTTCAAGGCAGGATTCGCACGCAGTGACGTTACGCCGCCCAACGGAACATACATGGCCGGACAGCACTTTGCCCGCTATTCCGAAGGGGTGGCCGATCCGCTGTACGCCTCCGCCGTCGCTGTAAGTGACGGGGAAAATGCAGCGGTAATTATAACGATGGATTTTTGTTTGACCACGGAGCCGCAGACCGGTGCGCTGGTGGCGGAAACGGCCCGGCGGACAGGGTTGCCGGCCAACTGCGTCTTTGCCCACTGTACGCATACCCATAACGGTCCTTCCCTGTCTCAGGAAGAGGCCTATGCCGACCTTACGATCCGCAAAATAGCGGATACGGCCAAAGCGGCGCTGGACGATCTGACGCCGGCCCGCCTGGCCGCGGCATCTGGGAAGGTGCCGGATATGGCTTTCTGTCGCCGCCATATAATGAAAGACGGTACGGTAAAGACCAACCCCAGACCGGACAACTTGCCCGATGTCGTGGGACCGGCGGCCGTGGTTGACGACAGTTTGGAACTGGTGCGGATTATCCGCGAGGGCGCCGCCGAGATCGTCATTGTTAATTTTGCGATCCATCCGGACACTTACGGCGGCCTTTACATATCTCCCGACTATCCCGGCTACGTTGTCACTACTCTTGAAGGCGCCCTGGACAATGCCAGATGTATTTTTATCGACGGAGCCGAAGGGGACGTCGGTTCCAGGGGAGATTTATCGCTTCCTATACGAAAAGGGCGCGACAAGTCAAAAAGCATCGCCTATCGCATCGCGGGAGAGGTTTTAAGGATATATCATACCGCCGCAGAAATTCCGGCGGATAAGGTCGCGGCCGACATTCGCCTGGTTCAGGCTCCCTCCAACCGCGAGTCCGATCCCCGTATAGTGGAGCTGGCCCGGCAGTGCCTGGAATACTATAAACGGGATTATGAGGAAGCGTCCAAGTGCTGTAGTATGAGAAAATACGAAGCGGCCAGGATCGTCGATTGCGACCGAGGCCCGGACAACCGCGAGCTGCATATTACCGCGCTACGCATCGGTGATATAGCATTCTGCGGAATTGAGGGCGAGCCTTTTTCCGAGCTGGGACAGAGGATAAAGGCGGCTTCGCCTTTCGGTAAAACGCTCTGCGGCTGCTGTGTCAACGGCTGGAGAGGGTATTTTCCCTCCGATGAGGCCTACGAACAGGGCGGTTATGAGGTGCTGTTCTCTTATTATAGGCGCGGGGTAGGCACGCTTATAATTGAAAACGCACTCGCTCTTTTGCGCGATCTTTATGAAAAATGACCGCCGGGTGTTACGGTTCGGCCCGTTCGTATACTTACGGAGACGGGAACAATTTGTTTTTTAATCAGGAGGAAACACAGTGGAATACACCAATATGAATTTTTTTGATCTGGCCGTGAATCGTATAGTTCCGCGACCCAAGCAGGTGGAAAAGGGGGGGGGGAGAGAACGCTGACTTTCGGTCGGGGTCTGACTTTCCGCATTAGTGCGCCCGAGGCCGAGTACGGTCCGATCCGGACGGCGGGCGAGCGGCTGCGTGCGCTGCTGGCCGGTCAGTCCGGAGCGCGGTGTCTTGACGGCGGCGAAGACGGGTTTCCCGTGAGACTGTCACTGGAGGAGGTGCCTTTTGCAATGAACTGCGCCGAGGAAGGCTACCGTGTGAGCGTCACCGAGGAAGGAATTGATATCGCCGGCTTCGGCGCTAACGGCCTTTTGTACGGCGTCATAACGCTGGAGCAGCTATTGTTACGGGACAGCGCGGGGCTGCATCTGCCGTTGCTGACGGTGACCGACTGGCCGGACTACCGGTGTCGCGGCATCAAACAAGAGTGCCGTTACGGCTCGGACATGATGGAGCGCGCGGACTGGATGGCTATGCTGGACGATCTGGCCGCCCGGAAAATGAACACGCTTTGTCTGGCGATCTACGGCTGCTGGAATGTACAGTACGACGGCCGGGTCAGCGAATACATTTACTTACCCATCAAGGGTCATCCGGAGTTGCGCACTCCCAAGATCATCAAATACTGGTCGCCGGCAGAAGCGCGCTGGATTGAATGTGAGCAACTGCCCCCGATCTTTCGGGATAATCTAATGGAGGACATTTTCCGCCGCGCCCGTGATCTGGGCATTCAGATCATTCCCGGCTGGAATTCGTACGGACACAATACCCTTTTGCCGGCTCAAATACCGGAAGTGTCTTCCCGGGACGAAAGCGGCGAGCCGTCGCTGGTCGGCTTCTGCACTTCCAATCCGGCCACCTACGAGTTGTTGTTTTCGATCTACGATCAGATCATAGATGACTACATGATTCCCTACGGTATGGACAGCTTCAATATTCTGTTGGATGAGGTTCACGCCAGTTCCGGCTCCAATGCCGCGGACGTTTTCAAGGTGCGCGATCCGTGGTGCAGTTGTCCTCTGTGTCGGAACCGCGACAAAGGCGAGATATATATCGAGCACGCGATTAAGCTGATTTCCCACCTGAAAAGCCGCGGCGTCAAAAATGTTCTGATGGCCTGCGACATGCTACAGCCGAGAGGACAACGCGGTCTCGATCTGGGCTGGCTGGGCGGCCGGCTGCTGGACGCCGTGAAAAAAGAGGGTCTGGAAGATACGCTACTTCTGATCTGGTGGAGCTACCACGATTGTGTTGATAATTCCCGCGTGGAGAGCATGCATCCGGAGCTGGGTTTGCGCGGCATTTGTATGCCCTGGAACGGCTATCATCATTGGTGCCTTATGCTTAATCCTCTGAAAAACGCACGTGATATGGCCGAGCTCAACCGCCGGGACGGCGGGGAGGGCATGTTCGCCTACTCTATGTGGGACCGAGGTGCCGATCGCACTCATGATGCGCTGGCCGAGTACACATGGGGCTTTGAGCAGGCCGGCGAGCCGCGGGAGGTAACCCTGCGCTATGTGCTGCGCCACTTCGCGCCCCGGGCGCGAGAGGCTTTCCGCGCCTGTCGTTTAATGGACTGGTGTACCGAGGAACGCAGCAATACCAAGTTCAGCATTCCGGACGCCGACCATATCTCCAACTGGGATTTGCTGCTCTACAGGCTGTCCTCGTATTTTCATGTGGGGGTAAAAAAGGACGCTCCCTATCCGCGCGCTTTTCTGGATGAAGCGCTCGAGTTTTTGTTAACCATGCGTCATGACGCGGAGCGCGCTCTGTATTCCATCTCCGCCATGGCTCGGGAGGCCGGGAAGATTTTCCTGGATCTGGCCGCGGACAGCCGCTGCGACCGAGAGATGGCTATGCGGCTGTCCTATGAATGCGGCAATTATCAGGTGCTGTCGGAGGACTGGCTGGCCATTCTGGAGATGTACGATCTGACGCAAAACGGAGAGATGAACAGCGTTATACCCATTGCCCGCGGCCGGCAGCAGGCGCGCCTGGAGCTGATGGTTTTCTGCGAACGGGCCAAGGAAAAATTCATGGTGCGCTCGCTGACCATGCGCATCCATTCCATATTCATGCAGATGTTTGCCGATATCGCTGACTACGTGGAGTCCGGAGCCGAGCCGAGACTAGACCTGCTACAGATGCGCAATGTACTCAGCGACACTTCGTGGTGGCTGCGCTGAGACGTTAGCCCAGCATCTGCTGCTGCAGACAGTGTTAATAGAACGTTAATCGTAAAATACGGCAGGTTTTTCTGTCTGCGGCAACCTATACTTTGAGTTGAATTAAGTTGAAAACAACTTTTCAACAACAGTCGTAAAGACATATTTTTAATGGAGGAAATTTACAATGAAGAACAAACGATGGCTTTCGCTTATTGTCGTTGCGGTTCTGTTGCTGAGCCTGGCGGCCTGTCAACCCGCCAAGCCGCCGACAGAATCCGAAAAGGTTACCCCGCAGGCGACCCCCACCGGCACGGACAAACCGGTAACCCCCACCGGCACGGATAAGCCGGCGGAAACTCCCGAGCCCACGCCTAGCGGACCGCCGCCGCGCAAGGGCATAACCCTGACTCTTGGCCTCAGAAAAAATGTCCATGTTGAGGACTACGATACCAACGCCTTTACGCGCTGGTTGGAGGAGCAGAGCGGCTTGGATCTGGATTTTATGCTGTTTGCTTCTGATACGGCGGAATCCGCCACGCAGTTGGCTACCATGATGTCCGGTAATGAAAAACTTCCCGATCTGCTGCTGTCAATCGGCAATCTGACCGTTGCGAAGACAATTGAACTCGGTAAGGACGGCTATTTTGTTGATTTGAAGGATTATCTGGACAAATCCACTCATTTCAAGGCCGGATTGGCTGCGCTTACGGAAGCGCAGCAAAAAAAGCTCATGACTATAGGCGCCGATCCCGTGACCGGGGCGATCTACGCTGCCCCGTCTTTCTCCTCGGCGCGAGATTCTATAGACGCTCCCTTTGCCATGGGTCGTATAAACGATGAATGGCTAAAAAAGCTCAATCTGAAGAAGCCGTCCAATCCCGATGAACTTTATGATGTGCTGGTGGCGTTCCGGGACAAGGATCCCAACGGCAACGGCAAGGCCGACGAGATCCCGGCGCTGGGTTCAATTGCCCTGTATCGAGCCGATATCGTCAGCTGGCTGCTTAACGGCTTTGTACACATTAACAACAGTCACGGATACGCCCTAAACATTACCGACGGCAAGGTCTGGTCTCCCTATGTAACGGACGAGTTCCGTGAGGGTCTGCGCTATGTCAGGAAACTAGTGGCGAATAATCTGCTCGCCGAGCAGACGTTCGTAATTAGCAAAACAGATGAGTATAGGGGGATTATCTGTCCCGCTGACGGCAGCGCAGTCGTCGGCCTTGTGGCCATGCACCCAACACTCCATGTTGTGAAGGAAAACGAACGGCTGTTTGAATACGCGCCTATTATGCCGTTCAAGTACGCGCCTTTTGCCGCGGATACATACAGCTACCCGACTATAATTACCGCCGACTGCCAGCATCCCGACGAAGCTTTCGCCCTCATCGATCTGAGTTATACGCTCGGTTGTTCAATCCGTTCCCGATTTGGCGAGTTTGGCGTCAACTGGGACTGGGCCAAACCGGGCGAAAAAGATGCACGAGGCAAAGATGCGGTTATCCGCACGATGCCGGAGAACGGCGCAGTCTGGGGAGCCCAGACCAACCAGACGTGGAGCGCCGGCAGCTTTCCTTCGTTGCCGAAGGATAGAGCCGGAGCCTTTACTAATGACAACTCCTTGACTGCGCGCAGGGTAATTTTAATGAATCAGTATTTGGATGAGTATATTGCTTATGCGGCAACGCACAGCATGAAAGAAATCGCGGTCACCACCGAATTGGTACATACGGAAGAGGAACTGACCAAAAAAGAAAAAATTGCTCCGGATATCTCCAAATATATCAAAAAAAGCATAGCCGAATTCTGTACCGGCGTCCTTGATTTGGATAGAGACTGGGATGCTTATCTTGCTACCCTTGAAGGATTGGGACAGAAAGACTGGGTTGCCATAATGCAGGCAGGTTACACCAGGGTCATGGGCGGTAAATAACCTCCCCTGATGGCTCGCCGCACCCGCGCCGCAGAGGCGACTATGTCTCTGCGGCGCGCTTTCCGGCGGCACATTTTTATTTTACAAGGAGTATATATGCGTAAAAGTACAGCGTTGATAAAAGAAGGAACGCTGGTGCCGGCGGGCAAACGCAGACGCGGCGGCGCGGTTTGGAAAAATATTAAAAAGAACTGGCAGCTGCATTTGATGATTCTGGTACCGGTGACTTATGTTCTTATTTTTTACTACGGCCCCATGTACGGAATACAGATCGCGTTCCGTAACTTTACCCCGCGCAAAGGCATCTGGGGCAGCGATTGGGTGGGGTGGCAACATTTCGTTGACTTTTTCACCTACCATGATTTCAAAACTATTCTTCTGAATACGCTGGCCATTTCCGCTTACTCTCTCTTTGCCGGGTTTCCTGTGCCGATTATACTGGCGCTCATGATGCACGTTACCCGTCGCAATACACTCAGAAAAATAGTCCAGAATACTTCTTATATACCTCATTTCATCTCGGTAGTAGTAATGGTCGGTATACTTTTCCAGGTTTTTAATCCGATAACCGGCCTGTACGGAAGTCTCTACCGAATGCTGGGGGGCACCGGTTATCCGAGCGATATTAGGTTAAACGCCGGAAGCTTCCGCCATCTGTATGTCTGGTCCGGCATTTGGCAGGAAATGGGCTGGTCAACCATAATTTACGTCGCTGCTCTGAGTAACGTGTCTCCGGAACTGCATGAGGCAGCCATGATCGACGGGGCGCAGCGCTGGCAGCGCGTCCGCCATGTCGATTTGCCGGCCATCCTGCCCACTGTAGCGATAAGGCTTATCCTGCGTTGCGGCTCGATACTGTCGGTAGGTTACGTCAAGGTACTGCTGATGCAGAACTCGCTGAACATCTCCGTTTCCGAGGTCATTTCCACCTATGTATACACCTACGGGTTGGGCAATATGAAATTTTCCTACGGTACGGCGATCGGGCTGTTCGATTCCGTAGTGAACCTGATTTTGCTGCTCTCGGTCAACCGCCTCGTAAAGTGGTTGAGCGGCAATGAAATGAATATGCTGTAGATGGGAGGGATAGCAATGAAAACTAAAGGTAAAACTCGCAGAATAGCAGTCACAGGCTGGCAGGATCGCGTTATGTATGCTTTCACCGATACGATGCTGGTAATAATATTCATTATTATTGCCTATCCGCTGATCTATGTGCTGTCCAGCTCCTTCTCTTCCGGCCCGGCGGTGTCGGCGGGTCGGGTCGTACTGTGGCCGGTTGATTTTACTCTGAACGGCTACCGGATTGTCTTTAGCTATAAAAGTGTATGGACCGGTTTTGCCAATAGCCTGTTCTATACGGTGGCGGGAGCGACGTTTGATTTGCTGCTGACAGTGCTGGCCGCCTACCCGCTTTCCCGGCCTGATTTCAAGGGCAGGAAATTCTACACGACTTTATTTTTGATTACCATGCTGTTCAGCGCCGGTCTGATCCCCAAGTACATCCTAATGGTTAATCTGCGACTGACCAATACGCGCTGGGCGCTGATTCTGGCCGGTGCGTTCAGTACGTATCGTACTGTTGTGATGCGCACGTTCTTTAAGGTCAATATACCGGGAGAACTATTCGACTCCGCCAAGATAGACGGCTGTTCGGAATTTCGCTGCCTGACGAAGATCGTGCTGCCTCTTTCCCACGCCATTATTGCCGTCACGGCGATGTTCGCCGCGGTAGCAAATTGGAATACGTACTTCACCGCTATTATCTATCTTCGCAAACCTGAATTGCTTCCTCTTCAGGTAGTTCTGCGGGAGGTTCTGGTGGCTCAGAATGTGGATCTGACACAGATTACAGATGCTGAGACTCTGGCCATGATGACCGGATCCGCGGATGTAATGAAATTCTCGCTGATCGTTGTAACTACGGTGCCGATAGTAATTATATATCCGTTCATACAAAAATATTTCCAGAAAGGCGTTATGATCGGCTCGGTCAAAGGTTGAGCTGAGGAAGCGTATTATTTATGGGATAGTTAAAAATAGGAGAGGCAATATTTATGGGACAGTTAAAAATAGGTTGGGGTCGGGCGCTGATCTCGACTGACGAACCGGTAGGCCTGAGCGGGCAATTTTACGTCAGAATCAGCAAAGGGGCGGCGGATCCTATGTACGCGACCGCTTTGGCTGTAGAAGACGGCAATGACGCGGTTATCATGTGTTCTCTGGATGTAATTGCCATTCAGCGCGGTTTGTTGGATAAGGTACGGGCGCGGCTACGGAGCACGGATCCGAAAATTCCGTCGGAGCGCGTGATCCTCAACGCCACTCACACCCATACCGGAGGAGACTTCATTCCCAATCCCGCCGATGTCGGGGCGGAAACCGGGCCGCGGGGTCGATTTCCGGGCTGGCCGGAGCCTCTTTCGCTCGGTGGTCTGGAGCGGGTGGAGCCAAAAGAGTACGGCGAATTCGTGGCCGACCGGACTGTGGAGGCTATTCGCATGGCCTGGACGCGGCGTCGACCCGGGCAGGTGGCCTGGGGTTACGAGCTGGCCGTAACCGGACACAACCGCCGCTCAGCCTATCTGTGTGACGTCTCCGATCTGCCCCG
>JAAZJE010000113.1 GCA_012800515.1 Clostridiaceae bacterium | reverse complement strand
GGAGTCAAAGTCCCGTGCCTTAACCGCTTGGCCACATCCCAGTGTTGGGGTGAGATATGGGATTCGAACCCACGATCTCCAGAGCCACAATCTGGCGCTTTAACCAGCTAAGCTAATCCCACCACTTTTAAGTACCGAGAAAACGTATTTCCGGGCACGATTGGCAATTATAGGCGAGGGGCCCGAGCATTGTCAAATCAGGGTGTGGCCAGGACGGTATAATATAAAAGGGCTCGAGGCATTTCCCGAGTCCTCTTTTGTAATTTATCTGCGCGATGAACCCAACGGCTTCAAGTTCGTGCCTGAGAAGTCAACTCCAGTATCTTTCGGCTCATCTTCCGTAAAGACATAGTCTTTCTCCGGCAGTATCGCGTTCATAGTAATTCCCAAAATCGAGGCCAACGCCAAACCGGATATTGTGATCGTATATTCACCGACTTTGAAAACCAGTCCGCCGGCCTCACTGAACGAGAAGCCCAGGGCAACAACCAGAATAATTGCGGCAATCAGCAAATTGCGGCTGCGAGTGAAGTCAACCTGATTCTCCACTACGTTCCGGACGCCGATTGCGGAGATCATTCCGTAGAGAACCAGGGAGACTCCTCCTATTATCGCCACGGGAATGGATTGAATCACGGCACCGATCACCGGGAAAAATGAGAGAATAATCGCAAAGACCGCAGCGATTTGCGTCACAAGCGGATCATACACTTTGGTCAATACAATAACTCCGGTATTTTCACCATAGGTCGTATTTGCCGGTCCGCCGAACATCGCTGCGAAAGAGGTGGCAATCCCGTCACCGGTCAAGGTACGATGCAGACCCGGGTTCAACAGATAATTATTTCCGGTGGTGGCGCCGATTGAGGTTATATCGCCGACATGCTCCATCATGGTAGCCAGAGAGATAGGTACGATGGTGATAATGGCACTGAGATCGAATTTGGCAAAGGTGGCCGGGTTCAAGGGCAAGGCAAACAGTCCGGCTTTGGTTACCTGGGAAAAGTCAACCTGATTCAGAATGAGCGCAAGTATATAGCTGACTGTCATGCCGATGATTATGGGAGTTATTTTAATCATTCCCCTGCCCCAGATATTACAAACCACTATAACGATAAGAGCAACCGCAGCCAAGAGCCAGTTCTGGCTGGCACTGTTAATCGCAACAGGCGCCAAAATCAATCCAATGGAAATAATGATCGGGCCTGTAACCACAGGCGGAAAAAAGCGCATTACCCGCCTGACACCAAATAGCTTAATGAGCAGGGCAAGAAGCAGATAGACCAGACCGGCGACGACCACACCCCCATTGGCCTTAGCCAATTGTTCGGGGTTGGGCGGGTTTCCATCCGTAAAGGGGGCAACAGTGTTATAGCCAACGATAAAAGCAAAGGATGACCCCAAAAAAGCCGGTACTTTTCCGAGTGTAGTCAGGTGGAAGATCAGAGTTCCTATACCTGCCATGAGCAGGGCCGTGGAAATCTCCAGACCAGTCAGGATAGGAACCAGAACAGTGGCACCGAACATCGCAAAAGCGTGTTGCAGGCCCAGAAGTAGCGTACGTGGCAGAGAAATCTGTCTGACATCGCGGATCGGATCAATTCCAATCCGTACTGCGCCATCAGACTCATCTTTCTTCCGGTGACGGAAGAAGTTTTTATTCATGCGGAAACCTCCATTAATGTGGGTTTTCGTGGCAGAGTTTCTCATAATTCAGAAAGTATGTCAATCTCAAGACGGGGTTACTGTCTTCAAAAATTTTATCTACCCCCTGTTCCTACGATCGCGATTTTTCCTCCATCGCCTATCGCAGTCTTCGTTGTCGGCTTTAAAATTGTAAATCGGTTTAATCTGCAGTTCTATGTCCACCGTCGGTTCGATGAAGCGCATAATATCCGCACCGTCCTTGTATGCCAAGGGAATCTCATCGATTGTTTCGCTATCCACTGATGTGGTATATATGCCTTCCATGGTTTCCCGAAATTCACTCAAAGAAAAACGCTGGCGTGCTTCGGTTCGCGAGAACAAACGACCGGCACCGTGAGGCGCGGAGTAATTCCAGTCGCGATTTCCCTTACCGCGACAGATCCAGGCACCGTCACGCATGTTCAGAGGAATCAGTACCCGTTCTCCCTTCCCGGCTGAAATCGCACCTTTTCGGAGTATCATCGAGTCAATATCAACGTAATTATGGATCGTCCTGAAGCGATCGAGTACTTTCCAGCCCATGAAGCCGAGTATGATCTCGGTCATGATTTCTCTATTCAATTGTGCGAAGCGCTGGATAATTGACATGTCATGAAGGTAATCATCCAGTAGCCGCCCTTCACACCAAGCCAGATCCCTGGGAACGCTATTTCCCGAGCTGGCGATAGCGTGGACAGCCGCACCCTGGTAATACTGAGCCACCCTAAGGCCGATATTCCGGCTACCCGAATGAACCAGCAAGTAGACACGATCAGCTTCGTCCACGTCTAATTCGATAAAGTGGTTGCCGCCCCCGAGTGTTCCGAGGCTACGCTCGGCCTGTCTCAGATTCAGGTTGGCTTCCTTAATGCAACGCAAAGCATTCAGGTTGATTTCTCCGGCGCGTGAATGAGGGTTTTGACGAATTGAAAAACCGGACGGGATATTGGTGCGAATCTGATGATCCAGACCCGCAAAATTTATCCGTTCCCGATCCTGATCGATTTGTACGGTTTCTATACCGCAGCCAATATCCACCCCGACCAAATTCGGAACCACTTTATCTTTTATGGTCATCGTGGTTCCAATAGTGCAACCGGCACCGGCGTGCACGTCAGGCATCACGCGAATCACGCTACCCGATGTGAATTCCTGGTTGCAAAGGCGTTTGATCTGGTCATAAGCCGTCGGCTCGATATCGTCGGTAAAGACAATGGCAGTGTTATATTTTCCTTCTATCTTAATCATGCGTCCCTCTCTGCCCCCGTAAAACAGCGACGGGGCGACTGTTGCCGCCCCGTCGAGTAAACTTAAAACGTCAATTTTTCCGTCCGTTTATTTTCTCTGCAAGGCCTTGCGCACCAGTTCGGTCAGTTTTTCCGGCGTCAGCCCGTAAGCCTCCCGGAGTTCATCGACCGATCCGACCTGACCGAAGCGGTCCTCCACTCCGTGTCGAATCATAGGAACCGGATAATTCTCGACAAGCGCCGTAGCAACGGCCTCGCCCAGACCACCGATAATATTGTGATTTTCACTCGTTACAATCACACCGGTCTCCCGGGCGCATTTGACGACTAAGTCAACGTCCAGCGGCTTAACCGTGAACATATCGACCACGCGAATGGAAATTCCTTCCTTGGCCAGAGATTCGGCCACCGCCATCGCATCTCCGACCATGATACCGGAAGCGATGATGGTTAAATCCGTGCCGTCACGCAAAACATTTCCCTTGCCGATTTCAAACTCGGAGCCCGGCGCATAGATCGCGGCATTATTTTTGCGCGTCGAACGGATATATTGAACTCCGCTGGTTGCGTCTTTGACCTTACGCAAAACCCACTCAAACTGAACGCCGTCGGCAATATCAAATACACAAGCCTGCGGAATTGCCCGCATCAGAGCCATATCCTCGAAAGGCATATGTGTTCCGCCGTTGTACGCGGCACAGACGCCCGGGTCGCTGCCGTAAATCCGCACCGGATTGTCGGCATAACCTTGAGAAATAAAAACCTGGTCATAGCAACGGCGTGAAGCAAAGGTGCCAAAGCTATGCGCATAGGGCTTCAGTCCGCCCAATGACAGACCGGCAGCAACCGCCATCATATTGGCTTCGCAGATACCGCAGTTAAAGGCACGATCCGGATGCTTTTTCCACAGCGCCATCGTTCCGGATGAATTCATCAAATCGGCATCCAGATATACAACATCGGGATCAGTTTCAACCAGATCCATCATCGTTTCGGAAAAAACGGCCTTATGCCCCTTCTTCTCAATTGATCCGTCGTAAATAACTTTATACATGAAAAACCTCCCTCTACTCCCGATCCAATGCTGTCGGAATAGGTGTTATATTGTTTTCCCTAAGCACTTCCGCCAAAGCCGCATGCGCCTCCTCAAGGACTTTCATTCCGCGTTCGGACATGTCCGGTGACAAGCGAATATGGTGGTTAATCTCCATTTCCTCAAGTTCTTTCACACCGGCGCCTTTGATCGTATTCATGACGATTGCGGACGGTCTGTCCTTTACGGTATGAGCGGCATCAATGGCCTCGGATATGGCAAGCACATCCTGTCCGTTGATTGTTTGAGTATGCCAGCCAAAGGCTTCCAATTTGGCAGCCATGTCACCGAGTGCGAGGACTTCGGCAGTGGTGCCGTCAAGCTGTTTCAGGTTGCGGTCGATGAAGACGATCACATTATCCAACTTGCGTTGCGGTGCGAATAGGAAGGCCTCCCAGACCTCACCCTCATTACATTCACCGTCGCCGACAATAATATAAGTCTTGGCATCTATGCCCTTGACCTTTTGTGCCAGTGCCAGACCCAGACCTGCGGAAATTCCCTGCCCCAACGAGCCCGCGGTCATATCGACTCCGGGGGTCAAAAGACGATCGCAGTGACTGGGTAGCCTGGTCCCCGGCTTATTGAGTGTCGAGAGCCAGCTCATCGGGAAATATCCCTTCAGGGCTAAGGTAGAGTAGACAGCCGGTCCGGCGTGCCCCTTCGACATAACCATAATGTCGCGCTCCGGCCAATTTGGCTCTTCGGGACGAATATTCATCTTACTCCCATAGAGTACAGCCAATAAATCGGCAACCGACAATGAGCCCGGCAGATGCCCGAAGCCTAAATTAGCTACCTGCCTAAATGTTTCCAGTCTAATCTGGCTGGCAAAAAATTTCAGGGCCAGCTCCTTCCTTGTATCCATAGAAAACCTCCTATAAAAACTG
>JAAZJE010000112.1 GCA_012800515.1 Clostridiaceae bacterium | reverse complement strand
CGTCGACGGCGACGGTCGGCTCGTCGAGGAAGAGCAGTTCGGGGCGATGGGCGATTCCGCAGGCGACGTTCAGGCGCCGGCGCAGACCGCCGGAGAGCTTGCCCGCCGGACGCTTGTGATAATCCTCCAGGCCCGTGAACTCGATCGCTTCGTCGACGCAGATTCGGCGCTGGTTTTTGTCGGCGATATAAAGCCCGCAGAAATAGTCGACATTTTCCCATACGGTCAGCGACGGGAAGACGGCGATTTCCTGCGGGACCACTCCGATCTTTCGTTTGAGATCATAGGCGTCGGGCCGCATTCTCTGCCCGAAGACCTCAATCGTTCCGCTGTCGTACTTGAGTAGCGAGAGGATGCAGTTGATGGCGGTGGTCTTGCCGGAACCGTTCGGCCCCAGCAGTCCGACGATCTCTCCCTTGTTCAAACCGAAGTCGAAATGATCGAGCGCCAGAACGTTGCCGTAACGCTTGACCACCTTCTCCATCTTGATCAGCAGATTCTTTCCGTTACCGTTTACGCCGCCGTTGCCGTTGACGCCACCGTTGCCGTTTACGCCGTTGCCGTTCACACCATTGCCGTTCACTCCGTTGGCGTTGATATTCGTGCGTGTGTTCGCGGTGCTCGCACCATTCGCGTTTATATTCGTGCGCCCACCGGCATTATTTCTTGTTTCCATAAGTCTCCCCCTTCTGTGTTGAGCTTGACTCAATTCTAAAGGGGGCGGCACGCGGGCGAAAGTGACTGGTGGCGGATTTTACGGGTGACAAATGTCATGAGATGGCGGGGATTACGGATATATGCTACATTTCCACAGCGCCATTGGATGGTGATTACAAAAGCGACACTACTTAATAATATTCTCAATAAACTCGGCGGAGGCGTCGGTACCGATGTCAAAAGCTTTCACAGTATGATAAATATTGGTGAAGAGGTAACCGTCGTGGGAAATGCCGAAGTATAAATTTTGATCTTCTGTAAGATCAGAGTAGACGTGAACTCCCCATTCCCCGCCGAATTTGTTTAACTCATTAGGATTGACGTATTTGGCGGCGGAATTCGCCTTCAAAAAGTTCCAAAAGGTTATAATATCCTTCAACTCGTACGTATATGTTTTATTCGCCTTATCATACGAAATCTCACCGATTTGTAGGCTTGCTTGCGGATTTAACTTGGTCATAAACTCACCAAGCGTTTCCGGCTTGTAGTCCTCGGCAACGTAAACGTAAAAACTTTCTTGCCCATCATACTTAATGGCCACGACGCACTGCGGATCCAGATCGTGCAAGGCATAGACGGCAGCATCAAGGCGGTATTCCTTGATCTTGGAGTTTTCGATGTAAAAGTTTATATCTGCTTCATCATAGCCGACCAAAGTAATATTGCCGAGCGAGTCGGCCAATCGAGTTGTTGCCACAGTTGTTCCGGTCGCCACAAACCGCTGCCCATCGATCTCGGCACTTACATACTTGGACGGTAAACTGCGTTCTTCCCATTTGGGCACCTTGGCAAGATTCAGGACGGTATCATTTTGGCTAGGCTTAACTACCGGCATTGCATTGGTTTGCGACCGTAGTGAGACGAGGGTTACTATCGCTGCCAGGCAGATTACGACAACCAAGACCGAAATAATTATAAGCCTGTGCAGATGTATAAATGATTTGCATTTATTTTTCATGCGTTGCCTCTTTGGAATGAAATGGTACCAGCGGAAATCTGCGGTTGTCAACAACAACGCAACAACTGTCTTTAAGGTTAGAACTGATCCTAACGCGTTCTCATTGCAAAAGTTGTGGAACTGCCGCACACTCCGGCACGAACTCAGTTGCTGTGATTCGTATTGCTCTCGCGCTGCTTTTAGCGTCGCCTAGCGCCTTCCTTGTTGTAAAAGTTGTGGATTTGCCACGCACCTTGGCGCGAGCTCGATTCTTGTGATTCACGTTAGCCTTCCCTGTTGCAGAAGTTGCAGATTCGCCACACGCCCCGCCACGAGATCGATTTCTACAACCGGAGCCGCGCCCGCATCGACGCTTGATTTTGTTTACGCAATGTCCCTTAGTGCATGAATTTTAGGTTTGCGAATCTGGTATAGTATTTATATCTTGTGCGTTGCGGCTTAATGCGGAACGGACACTTTCGGAGATGTGCCGGCGGAGCCGTCGGCTGTGTTGCCGCCGTAAGCGGAACCGACGCCCCGTAGCCGCCGCGGCCGGAAAGGAGCGCTGTTGTGAGATCGATCCTGAATATCTCGATTGCTATTATGCTGATGATTGTTCTCTTCAGCGCGGCGGCGCTGTTGCCGGCGGAGGATCTAATTGGGAAATCGGCTGACGGCTCCGGCAATAATGCAGGAAGTGCGGGTAGCCGCACGGACAACATCAATGTGTCGATCACCTATGCCTTGGTGGCGATTTTGTTGGCGTTGTTGCAGGCACTGACAGCTTCGCCGCCTTTGCGCTGGGGCATATATTTAGTTTGGGCGCTGTTGCTTGTGTTTTTACCGCTCTTTTGGCTCACTTTGCCGCTGTTGCCGATAGCGATGTTCGATCTGGATGCGAAGAACTGCCGCCGCTTCGCGCTGTTGTTGCCGTTGGCCGCGGTGGTGATAATGCCGGCTTGGGCAATGATGGCGCTGGCGGTGTTGCTGACGAGCGTGGTGGTGTTGCTGGAATGGGATGCCCGGCGCCTGAGCGGACTGGAGCGGGATGTGCTCGGGACGCGGGATCGGCTGACGAACGAGTTCCGGGCGTTGCAGTTGAAGCATAAGGAGCTACTCGCCAATGCGGGAGAGCAGGATCGTCAGGTGCGCATGGATGAGCGGATGCGGATCGCGCGGGATTTGCACGATGTGGTCGGCCATCATTTGAGCGGGGCGCTGCTGCAGCTCGAGGCGGTGCGGGTGCTGAACCGGGATGAGACGCTGAAGCCGCTGATTGGCGACCTTGGGATGACGCTGGACAGTGGCATGACGCGGATCCGCGAGGCCCTGCATGATTTACATGACGAAGGCTTCGATCTGGAGGCGAAGATCAAGGCGAGTCTGGGGCGGCTGCCGAATATTCGCACCCGAGTGAATGTGCGGCTGGACGCGCCTCTGCCCGAGAACGTGAAGCTCGATATCTGGGCGCTGGCGCAGGAGGGAATTACAAACTTCGCGCGCCACTCAAACGGCGACGCGCTGACAATTACGGTGCTGGATCAGCCGGCTTTTTATTCGGTGCGGATTGCCGATAACGGGACGCCGCCGCCGGGGCGACGAATCGTTGAAGGGCTGGGACTGAGCGGCATGCGCGAGATCTGTACCCGCCATTTGGGGCACCTGACCATACAGACGGAACGCGGCTTTGCGGTGCAGGCGGTGCTGTTGAAGGGAGAGAAGGACTGAAGTTGAAGGGGGAAAAAGACTGATGCGGGAGACGAAAGACAACGGGGCGCCGCTACGGGTTTTGCTGGCCGATGACGATGCGCTGGTGACCCGGGCGCTTAAAACAATTTTGGAAGCGTCGAACATTTCGGTGGTCGGCATGGCGTCGAACGGTACCGAAGCCGTGGCGCTCTACCGCGAACTGCAGCCGGATGTGCTGTTGATGGACATTCGTATGCCCGGGCGGAGCGGTCTCGAAGCTGCCCGTGAGCTGTTGCGGGGCGGCGCCACGTCCGATGCTACGTCCGGTGGTGTTTCTGACGGCGGCAAAGCCGGCGGTGCCAGGGCAAGTGCTGACGGCAGTGCGTCCGGTGGTGCTGCCGCATCTGCCGGTGCCGGGGTCGGAGCCGTAGCCGGTGGCGTAACTCCCGCGCCCAGGATTCTGCTACTCACGACCTTCCGCGACAGCGAATATCTGGCCGAAGCTCTGGCGTTGGGCTGCCGCGGCTATCTGCTCAAGCAGAACTTCGCCTCGATCATCCCCTCGTTGCGGGCGGTTATGGCCGGGAATTTTGTCTTTGACGAAGAAGTGGTTCAATCCTTAACAACCGAGACCCGGGTCAAAACCGACCCGCGCCTCACCGAGCGCGAGAACGAAGTCTTGACCCGAATCGCCCTGGGCGAAAACAATCGCGATATTGCCGCCGCCCTCTTCCTGTCCGAGGGAACGGTGCGCAACCATGTGTCCAGCATGCTCGACAAGCTCGGACTCCGCGACCGGACGCAACTCGCCGTTTACTATTACCGCGAGCTGGTCGAACGGGGGATTTAAGGGAGCGGACGGCAGCGCGGGCACCGGTGTTGCGGACATTGGTGTCGTGAGCGGTGGTGGCGCAGGCGGCGGCTCTACACTACTTGCGGAATTACCGAGCGCCCCGTCTAATCGCCGAAAAGTGCTACGTTTCCGTCGGTAGCATTGGTGCCGGCGGTATTGCTTTTGGCAACTTTGCAGGTTGCGTCCCGCCGGAGACCGTTGCCGGGGTAGGCGCGGGTGTGCTAGTTGCAAAGTTGCCTAAAGAGGACTGAGACAGTATCATCTAACAATAGTTTTCCGGTATTTTTGCTGCTATTTTTGGCGGTTTAACAGTTTTTTCAGGCGAGGGAATTTATTGCGGGACATAACCTACAAAGTTGCCGAAAGCCATCTACGACAGTGCAAAAATTAGAATCGTGTGGAGCAGGTTTAAGGTAAATCTTTTGGATGAATTGAAGCTAAGTGTGATGCTGTTGATGCGATATTTTTGGAGAGAAGGTTTTT
>JAAZJE010000111.1 GCA_012800515.1 Clostridiaceae bacterium | reverse complement strand
GCTCATGTGCGATCAACGCCCAGGTGCTGTCAATCAGATTTGCCAAGCGCGGATCTTGCATCTTCTCAATAACGAAGCTCTGTTCCGGGGAGTTAATGTCCTCGCCGCTGATTTGAGTTAGCCCGAGCTCTGTGCAAAGATTGCGCACTCGCCGCAGTTGGGCATCGGTATTGCGGGTCGGCATGTATGTGACGGCGCAGACTCCGTGTTCGACCAAAGTTGAGAGAAGCTCGTCGAGGTAGGCATCTTCAAAGGTCTGGGCGCGCTTGTCGCCGGTGACAGAGAGCGTAACATCCCCCAGATAGGCATAGGCGGGTATGGCGCCCACCTCGTGCGCCAGAGCGACAAACTCATCCAGACAGAGGCACTCATCTGTGGCCGGAATATAGACCTGCTCAATCAAATCCTTTTTTAGTTCGCCGACCCGCCGATATTCGGCGCGGATGTCGCGGTGCGGATCCTCGCGGCGAGCCAAAGCCTGAAGGAGATGCCGTTCGGTCACACTGCCGCCTTTGTCAGCTAGAGAGAGGGGGAGGACGTCGCTTTCAAAGTCGAGGTTGTAACCGCAGAGCCGATTTATTACTGCCAGCATAGCCCGATTGCGCTCGTTGCGACGTGTTCGTAGCGGGGCGAAAAAGTTCTGTACGTACGGAACGCGTGCGTGTGGCACGGCGTGGAGCACCATATAGCTCACTCCGATCTGGTCGGGATTATTGGTGCGACGTTCGGCGAAGGGCGTGCCGCGCATGGAGACGCGCGCCTCCATACCGATTGTGACCGGCAGGTCAAGTAACGCCCCGGCGGCAATAAATTCATCGGCACCGGCTATACTGTCATGGTCAACGATGCCGGCCGTACAGAGGCCGGAAAGGCGGGCCGCCAGTGCGGCGACAGTTGGTGTGTAGGGTGAGAAAGAGTAGACTGTATGAATATGATTGTTAATATATTTATGGTTCGGTTCAGGTAGTGGGAGAATGGGTAGAAGATCGGCCAGTGCGGCTAGGCGCGCGACTGCGTCCGCGGCATCGAGGCGTTCAAACAGCCCTGTCGCGTCGAGACGTGACGCCGTATCAGCCGGGATCAGGTGCGACAGTAAATCTACTGAAGGCATCATCGCAACATTACCTATCCGCCGGTGACCGAAATTGTTTGGCCGGTTTCATATTGCTGCTCGACAACGTAGAGAATCGCCTTGGAGATATCGACCCGGGGCTCCCATAGCGCGGTTGCTTAGATTCTCGAAAGCAACATTTCTCCGATATGACAAATCTATCATAGAACTACCCCCTCCTTGTCTTTTCAGTATATTAAAGTTTTATCGTGAATAAAAGCATGAATGGGTGTTTTAATGAAATGTTCCAATGCAAAGCCGATGAAAACCGGGAAAGCAAGCGATCCGTTGCCGAAGTTGGCGTAGTCGAAATAGTGCAAAGTTGCCGTAAAAACTGAAATAGCGGGGATGGGATAGGATGGTCGACAAAGAACGGGTAGTTTTGTTTGTATATTTTACGCTTGCCAGACGCCTAAAATAATGGTAAAATCGTTTTACAATTGCCGCGGAGGTGAACTTATGAAGAAAAAGGTCAGAATAGGTCTGGTGGGTTGCGGCGGTATCGGCCGCACACACCTGAACGCATTTATGTATTTGTCCGAGCAGGCCGAGGTTGTGGCTACGGCGGACATTATCCCCGAGCGGGCGCGCACATACGCTGCCGAAGTCAATGCAAACTGGTATGCCTCGGCTGAAGAAATGGTGCGCTCGGAAGAATTAGACATGATTGATATCTGTGTGCCGACGATCGATCATGCAAAGTTGGCACTACTGGGTATGGATCACGGTCTCCATGTATTTATTGAAAAGCCGCTGTGCTTGACGGCCGCTGAGGGCGAAGCTCTGATCGCTAAGCAGCAGGCCACCGGCTTGAAAGTCATGGTAGGACAGCTACTGCGTTTCTGGACGGAGTACCGCTATGTACACGACCGTTATGTTGCCGGTGATTTCGGTCGCCTGCTCTCCGCTTCTTTAAGCCGCACCGGCAGTGCACCGGTGTGGGCGGAATGGTACATGGATCCCGATCGTTCCGGAACCCTCGGTCTGGATCTCCACATCCACGATATCGACTTTGTACGGTTTATGTTGGGTGAACCGGAAGAAATCTATTCGCGGGGCAATTATTATCCCGAGCCGACACTCAAAAACCTGTTCACCATTCTACAGTACCCGGATCTGGCTATCGGCATCGAAGCCGCCTGGCATCACAATTCCGCTTTCCCTTTCTCGATGAAATTTCGGTTGGGCTTTGAAAAAGCTCTGCTCACCTACGATTCCTCCGTTACGCCCAGCTTCCTGATTTATGAGGGGGACGCTCAGCCCTATACACCGGAAATCCCTGATCGTCTTGAGTTTCCTCCCTCAAAAGACGGTAGCATGACTCAATCCAGCGGACATATCCTAGAGTTGGGTTACTTCCTGGACTGCATCCAAAATGACAAAGTCGTCGAGCAGAACACGCTGGCCGATGCCTTTAAGTCAGTCACCACATGTCTGGAAATCATACGCCAATGCGGCGGTGCAAAGAAATAGTGTTGTGAAAGAAATAGCTTTGTAAAGGAATAGGGGAGTAATAATCATGAAAAAAGGAATTAACATCTGGTCTTTTCCGCCCTACACACTGGATGAGTGTATTGAAGCGGCGGCGCGTCACAATTTTGACGGAATTGAATTGGCTCTGGATGCGCCGGGTGCTCATATTTCCGCGGAAACCACTCCGGCGGAATTAAAGCGAATCCGTCGCCGTATGCGGGATGCCGGACTGACAACTTACAGTCTGGCCAGCCTGCTGCCCTGGTCCGTGCGTCTTTCGGACGCCGATCCCGCTGTTCGTGCACGGGCGGTGGAGAATCTCAAGAGTCAGCTCAAAGCCGCGGCGGTTCTGGGCTGTGACAGCATTCTCGTAGTTCCCGGCGTCGTCGTTGCCCTTGATGCCCCGACGGTTCAGGTCGCTCCCTACGGTGACGTGTATAAATGGTCGCACGACTCCATCGCTCAGGTTGTACCTCTGGCTGAGGAACTGGGCATTCGTATCGGGATCGAAAATGTCTGGAACCACTTTCTGATCTCGCCCCTGGAGATGCGCGACTATATTGACAGCTTTGGCTCCAAGGCGGTGGCGGCCTATTTCGATGTCGGCAACATTCTGCGCTACGGCTTTCCCGTCGATTGGATTCGTACTCTCGGCGGCGAACGTCTTTGCAAAATTCACATTAAGGATTATCGTTGTGCCTCCGGTGCGGCGGACCTGTCCGGCTTCGTCGACCTGTTGACCGGAGATGTCGATTTCCCCGCCGTCATGGCCGCCCTGAACGAAGTCGGCTACGATGACTGGCTGACCGCTGAACTTGCTGCGTATGCACATTATCCCGAAGTTGGTTTGGCCGGCATATCCCGGGCGATGGATGCTATTCTGGGACGCGACGATACCTAGGGGGGTGTACCCGGGGATTTCGGTGCCTAGGAGGTTCAGCACCCGGTGGGTTCGACGCCTAGGAGGCACTTAGGGAGTCTTGCTCAGGTCAAGACGTCCTCGGAAAATATCGTCCAGCAGTATACAGGCCGCGCCGTGAGCGGAGCTCATGGTGCGGTGCTCACTGGGGATGATTTGCACCGCGTTACGCAGCTGATCAAAGAGAATCCGTTGACTGACCAGATCCTGTAGCTCGGCCATCTCCGCCGCATCGAACAGACTGGCATTGTGACCCAAAATTATTTTGACTATGCCGGTGATATTGCAGATATTGGTTATGCCGATGGCCAGCTTCGAGAGAAAGTCCCATCTCAATTCCCGCACCGTCGCATTGGCCAACGTTGATTGACGGGCGTAGGTCAGCGCCGAAGCCAGATCCGGGAAGTCGCACCGGGCCGCGGCTGAGATCTGCGCCGTGACAATCGGTTCGCTTACATAAAGCTCCAAGCAGCCGCGGTTGCCGCACTCGCAGAGTTCACCGGCGAAATTAATGCTGATATGACCCAATTCTCCGCCTATATCGGGATTGCTCTGAACCAGACGGTTCCCGCTGACAATGGCAGCGCCGACACCTTTGGTCAGACCTATGTAGATGAAGTTATCTTGCTCCCTACCGTATCCGAAATAAATCTCGTCCAGAGCGGCGGCGTTAATTTCATTGGCCACATATACCGGTAATTTCAATCGTTCACTCAGTATGCTTCTCAGTGGTAAAGGCGCAATACCGGGAAAGCCGATTACCTGTTCCAGCACTCCGCCGGCCGGATTAACTATACCGGGAACGGCAACACCTATACCGATAATATTTTTTGTGGTTCTGTTTACGGCACGCTCGGCTGCCGTCAATAATTTTTCGATCAGGTCGGAACGGGTGATCCCCGCCGGTAGCGACTGTACCACTTGATAGCTCGGTTCGCCGTTGAGAGCGAAGACCGATGTGGTCAGATGCAGCTTATCCAGCCAAATAGCCAGAACATTAGGAGCCGAAGGGGCCAGAACAATCTTTTCCGGCTGAGGTCCGGGGTTGCGCTGTGTTGCCGTATCGGACGCGGCGGATTTGGAATTCGCGGCATCGCCGGGTACGACCTCAACCAGACCTAAGCCGACCATTTCGTTGACGATATTTGAAATGGTCATGCGCGTCAGCCCCGTGGCTTGGACTAACTTCGGCCGAGTGTCAATATTCTTTGTGCACAGAGCCCTAAGGATAGCTGCGCGGTTGCGCAACCTCAATGTTTCGGCATCCATGCCTTCCCGTCGTTCATTTCTCTTAAACATAATGCGGTAATTATAACATCTGAGCAAACACTTGCATTTGTTTTACTTAAATTATGCTATTTTCGGTTAAATAACCAAAAATCATACACAACATCAGATGTTCCCCGGAGTCGGGATACCCCGGCTCCGGAGAACATTCGGTAGATGGAGCTATTTGCAGTGTTTTAGGCGCTTTTACGGCTTCGACAGTCCTCCGGGTTAATTTGATTCCGGTACCAGCGGGCCGGCCAGCTCCTGCAGGAAGAAAAGGCGGCCGGGCACGGTCGGAACATAAGACGAGGTAATCCAGCGCGTCGGTCCGTAGCGCAAGGTCACCCACAGCGACACTCCCTGCCACTGCATACCGCGTCCCAACACGCCGTCACAACCGCCGATCATCCGGTCGGACTGGAAGAACAGACCCGGGCCGACCGTGTTGGCTCGGGCGGAAACGAGTGTGTAGCGGCTCTTGAAGCTGGTCAGGGCGTTCTGTTCGATGGTCAGCGGATGTAGCTGGGCGCCGATGCGATAGTTTTCCCGCATCCAGGCGGAATCGTCCTCATACTCCGCGGCAAAATGCGGTTCCCAGAACGCAATGTGACACGCTCGGCCGATTCCGTACACCGTCACCAGTCGGGCGCCTTCCGCGCGCAGAGCGGCGATTTTTTCCGGATAGAGCGGCAGGTTTTCCCGTGTAGCGAAATTTCGTTGTTCAACTGGCACTGTTAATTGCCCCAGGGGGTTATACAGGTTCTCTTCCATGGCAAAACGGAAGGAGGCACGATCGTCGCCTGTGAGCGTATTACCGTCGGCGTCGCTCCATTCGTCCATATTGAAGCAATAGACATGCCGGCAGTCGACATCCCAGGCCTTGAGAAAATACACCAGCCAGCGATACATTCCCATCGGCCCCACCGGCAGAATTAGACAGAGCTTCTGTCCGGCGGTCTTGGCATTGCGAATTTCCACGGCGATTTCGTGCCCCATCATGACATCGAAATCACCCAGCGCGGCGCAGGGAACAACTTCGAAGTCCGGGTTCCAGAACGCCTGCCGATCGGTAATGGCCTCGGGCGGCTGACTGCAACACTCATCAATACGAGCCAAATCCCATCCTTCAGGATAGAAGCCCTCTAGCAGAGATCCTTTAATTGTTGTTATTAAGTCCATTTTTCTCCTCCACAGCCTTACGGCAATAAATTACGGGCATCGGGTCGCGGCCAGGTGCGGCAGGTTGTAAAAGCCTCCGCAAACGGCACTCCGCACTGGTAGCCGCGATAACGCGAGCAGGTACGCACGAAATCCAGGAAGTCGACATTATCATGCTCCCGCATCCAGGCGATCTGTGAGTCGTGCGCCGCCAGGGCGGTTAACTTGACCTCAATATTGCCGGAAATGTCCACATAGTGGGTGGGCTCAAAGCCGACCCCGGCCAGCGTGTCCATATAATAAATCGGCACAATCGGTGCAAAAGCCGGATGTGTCGTACGACGCTGTACTATACCGGACATAAAGCTGGCATTAAAGACCAGGCGGTTTACCTGTACGTGATCACGCATATAGTCGACATCACTATGGGTAATGATCACGTCCGGACGCACCTCGCGAATTACATCCGTCATCTGATCGACGACCGCCTCGTCAAACTCCGTTACGTAAGTATCGCCGACGTCCAGCGAAAATACTTTGGTTGCCCCGATTATTTCTCCGGCTCTCTTAGCTTCCGCGGCACGAATGACCGCCAGCTTCGCCGGGGGAATCTCGACATGTCCCAAATTACCATTCGCGACATGGCACATAAAAACCTCGGCTCCGTTTTCGACATACTTATTCAGAGTTCCGCCGCAACCGATCTCCAGGTCGTCCGGGTGGCACCCTACTGCTAATACTCTCACGTTTTGTTTCCTCCATTCTTCGCGCACTGTGTGCTGTGTTTTTTTCTCTTTCCCTCAACTACGGTGATTGTAAAAGAATTTTACCATTAGTCGAGGTATCTGGCAAGGCGTGCGGCAGCTTTTGCTCTGCCAAATATAAATTTGCATCTAAATCTCCAGCAACTCTGCGGCATTATCGTAAGCGACTTTGCGGAAAGCGGTACGACTGATCTTGCCCTGATCACGCCAGCGAATCAGCAGATCCGG
>JAAZJE010000110.1 GCA_012800515.1 Clostridiaceae bacterium | reverse complement strand
CTTGTCACTCAGCGCCACCCCCCGCGACATGCGGGTGCGCTCGGGGTTCCACTCTCGTATGTCGAGGCGAGCCGGTCTGTCGTTCCAGGCAACAATATTTACCTCCTTGTTCCAACCACTCTTTGATGTGGATAAAGTGCCGATCGTCCGTCTGATTTGGAAAATTACCAATTTGTCCCGCTTTCGACCGTAGTTGCCACCCCGTTGCTGTGATTGCCGACCGGACATCGGAGCATTACCCGCACCGCCCGCAAAGGCTCCGTCGGATCTCGGGGCGTTTTCCGCGGACGGCGAGCCGGCAAACGGCATCGCCGAAGAGTTGACCGTCGATGACGATTCTGCGAAAGGCATTGACGGCGGATCACCTGCCGGCGGCGGGGGATTAAAGTTAGATTGATTGTAGTTCATTGCGCTGACCTCCATGTCAGAATATTGTTACTCATATTCTGAATGATTGTTGCAGTCGATATTTTGTCTTTTTTTCGACAAAAAATGACAAACGCCGCCTTTCGGAGCGGCAGTTTTTGTGACTGAATTATACGGTATTTAGTTCTCAGAAGTCAGGCAGACCAGTAGATTCCCGGTTGCAAAGCTGATCGTGAAGAAATCGTTCCCCGGTACCGGTTCATTGCTGATCCCACGCGCTTCGTTTTGAGCAAGGCGGGAGTCGATCAGCGACCAGCGCAGATTTTCGGTCGTCACGCCGCAAACCTCACGTGTCAGCGGTAGCAGGGAAACATATAAATTTCGATCGGTACCGGCCAGGCTGGCCCGGAAACCGGTTAAATCGATTCGACAACGGTCCGGACCGACCAAAGGTATCAAGACACTGCGACCGTCGGTCAAGAGGGTTCGCACGCCTTTTCCGGCCTTATCCATAGCCAAATACAGGGTGGCAAGAGTATGGTCCGGACGCTCGGCACTCATTGCGCCGAGCAGAACAACCGCGTTCGCTCCCTCCCTAACGGCTAAATTCAAGGCCAGTTCCGTATCCGTTTTGTCCTTATCACGATCATACAGTTGGCGAGCAACACCGTTCAAAAGCGGATCGGCGGATGCCTCCTCCGGCAGTGAATCCAGATCGCCGACCAGAAGGTCGGGACGACATCCCAGGTCTTTTAAATGAGACCAGCCACCGTCCACGGCGATAATACGCGTAGCTGAAGCAATCAGGTGCTTGGTGAAAGAATTGATTTCACAAGAGCCGTTCAGTGAAAGGAGAACGCAACCTCTATGCCGAATTTCTGCGGATGGAGGCGCGGCAAAATATGTGTATGCTTCTTCACATGCGGGCATCTTCGGAGAGCAGCGGGATAAATCAAACTAGAATGTCCGTTCCGCGACGGGCAGCGGCACGTAACTCGGCAATCGAGCGCGTCGGATCGCCGGCGTTAAAAACGGCACTGCCGGCCACAAAGGCATTGGCACCGGCGGCACGGGCTATTCCGATCGTATCGACGGAAATACCGCCGTCTACCTGCAGATGAATATCCAATCCGCGTTCGTCGATTATGGCGCGCAGACGGCGAATCTTGTCGGTTACCGCAGGAATATATTTCTGTCCGCCGTAGCCTGGATTGACGCTCATCAGCAGAACCAGATCCAGTTCCGGTAAAATCTCATCCAAAACGGAGAG
>JAAZJE010000109.1 GCA_012800515.1 Clostridiaceae bacterium | reverse complement strand
GCGAGCTCATTCTCTCAGGAGGTATCCCCAACGAACTCTGGTACTCCTTCTCAGACATTGCCCTGTTCGAGCAGGCGGTAAAGAACTGGCTGGCTCTCAAGGAGATCAGCCCTGCGCTCATTTCCGCAGCCGGTGATCAGGTACCGCCCGGTGCGGAGGAAGTTCGTATCCGGCGAATGGGCGAACTGGTAGAGGAATACGGCAATTACTGAAAAGGTTCGAAGTTTTCCGACATGTAAGTCCATCCGGCGGTGTCATTCATAACTATCGTTTTCGTGTCTAATATGCTTGGCTATGGATAGTCCGATACCAAATCAGCGCCACGGTTCCGGACTTTGGCGCTTTTTTCTTTGCTTCGCTCCCGCCGTCGAGCTCCCGTCTGTGCTACAATGACCCGGAACAATGACATAATACGAGGAGACATTATTGATGAACATCATACTCACCGGCGATCGCCCGACCGGCCGTCTGCATATCGGACATTATGTCGGCGCGCTTAGACGGCGCATCGAACTACAGAATTCCGGAGACTTTGACGAGGTCTACATCATGATCGCCGACGCTCAGGCGCTGACCGACAATGCCGACGATCCGATCAGAATTCGTTCGAACGTTCTGGAGGTCGCCCTGGATAATCTTTCTGTCGGTCTAGACCCCGACAGATCGGTGCTATTTGTTCAGTCCGGCGTCTATCCCCTCACCGAACTCTGCTTTTATTATTTGAACCTGGTCACCGTCGCCCGCCTGCAACGCAATCCGACCGTTAAGTCGGAGATTCGCCAGCGCGGCTTCGCCTCCAGTATCCCGGTCGGTTTTTTTGCCTATCCGATCAGCCAGGCCGCCGACATTACCGCCTTTGATGCCACCGTCGTTCCGGTCGGCGAGGATCAGCTGCCGATGCTCGAACAGTGCCGCGAAATCGTCCATAAATTCAACGAGACCTACGGCGAAACACTCGTCATGCCTCGGGCCGTCATCCCCGAAAGCGAGGCCGCTTCCCGCCTGCCCGGCACGGACGGCAAAGCCAAAATGAGCAAGTCGCTCAACAACTGTATCTATCTCACCGACGACAGCGAGACCGTTCGCCAAAAAGTCATGTCCATGTATACCGACCCAGGTCATATTCGCGTCGAGGATCCCGGCCGCATCGAAGGCAATACCGTCTTTACCTATCTTGATGCTCTGTCAACGGACGACCATATAGCCGAGTATTGGCCGGAATACGCCAACCTCGAGGAAATCAAGGCGCATTATCAGCGCGGCGGACTGGGCGACGTCAAGGTCAAACGCTTCCTTATCAAAGTGCTGGAGGAGACCTTCTCTCCCATCCGACAGAGACGGGCATACTGGGAGGCGCGGATCCCCGAAGTCGTCGATCGACTGGAGAAAGCAACGGCAGTCGCCACCGCCAAGGCGCAAGCAACTGTTGAACGCGTGCGCTCCGCCATGCGCATCGACTACTTTGCGGACGACACCTTCCTACGTGAGGCTATAGAGCGCTATACGCAGCCATGAGCACAAACG
>JAAZJE010000010.1 GCA_012800515.1 Clostridiaceae bacterium | reverse complement strand
GGTACGAGGAAATCTCAAATGCGGGTGTAGTTCAATGGCAGAACATCAGCTTCCCAAGCTGAATACGGGGGTTCGATTCCCCTCACCCGCTCCATTTTTTTATATGGGAGGACACGGCATCATGCAAACAGCTGAACTTAAACAAACTTACAAGTACACAACAGATCTTACCAACATTGTCGGGATTAAGGATTACACTTTCAACTCCGGTTATGCCCGGGGCATGCGCGCCCTGGAGCTTTATAACGGCAACGGATTACGGCTGACTATTCTGCCCGATCGTTGTCTCGATATTCCTTGGATCTCTTATAAGGATTGCAATATCGGCTATCTCTCGCGCGCGGAGGTGCGCGCGCCGTGGTACTTCGAACCGCATGGCAACGACGGATTCCTTCGTCAGTTCTTCGGCGGTTTTATCACCACTTGCGGCGTAAATCATGCCGGTAAGGCAACGACGATAGACGGTCACGATTTTCCGTTACACGGTTGGATCAGCAACCTGCCGGCCGATGGAGTCTGTGCTTTCGTTGACAAAGAAGGTCCCGAAATTGAACTGGTGGTACGCGGAACCGTAATTCAGGCCCAGGCTCTGCGTGAACGCCTGGTTCTGAACCGCGAATGGCGGGTGAGTACTGAGTCGGGGAAAATCCGGCTTCGTGATGAAATTGAAAATTGGGGGGTAAACGCGGAACCCTTGAAAATGCTCTACCACACTAATTTCGGCTGGCCGTTGCTGGATGCCGGAGCGGAAGTATGGACAAATGCGGAACTCATAGCATCGCGTACGGCGGAGTCGGCGGCGGAAATGCACTATTATAACCGTATCGACGGACCGCTACCCGGACGCCCGGAGGCAAATTTTGGCCTACATGGAGATTCCGAAATAGGCTGGGCGGCTCTGTACAATCCCCACCTGGGAATAGCCGCTGTAATTCGTCACCGCCGCGACCAACTGCCGGAAATGAATCAGTGGAAACAGCTGTCGAGCGGTGACTATGTTCTGGGTCTGGAGCCGCTTTGCGGCGGAGTCTTCACTAAGCAACATCCGCTACGTTATCTGGAAGTCGGCGAAACCGCAATTTTTGAGCTTGAGTTTGAGTTTACCGATTCCGCGGAGCAGATCGAAAAGTTGCGGCAAATGGACTCGGAACAGGCAAAAAGTTTTTCACCTGTTCAATAAGCAGTACTAGCGAGACTGCCTTTGCGACCACTTAAGCTGAGCTTAAGCTGAGCGGCGACGCGGCCGTTTGAAAGCTTGGCTATTTATTGTTATACTTTATGTTAAGACGTGAATGTTTGCGTCAATAGCAATTCACTTTTGGAGGTGCACATGACATATAATAACGAAAATCAACCGGATCAGAATGTTGTTCAGCAGCCTGTATCCGCACCGCAACCGCCGCCCATTTATCAGCAGCCGGCACCCGAAGCCGTTCAACCGGTACCTGTCGCCGCAGCACCCGCCGCGCCCATAGCGGCGCCGCAACCGAAAAAGGTTCGCACCGGCGAGATGCCCGTATTCCCTTCCCTGGGACGTTTCTTTGGGCGTTTCTTCAGCTCCAATCCCGGTAGTGCCAGTGCTGTAAAGATGGACTTCTGGAGCTGTCTCGTCCTGATTCTGCTCAACGCGATTCTCGGACCGCTCAGTGTCGCTTTCCGTCTTTCCGGCGGTAAAGAGAGACTCGGCATTGCCTACGGATGGTCGATCCTCGGCTTCCTGATTCTACAGGCGGCTCTGGCTCTGCTGGTCTTCATCATGAAGATCTTCAATCCGAAGGGTAACAAGCGCTTCGGCAGCATCCCTCAAGTAATGGCCGTCACGACCTGGCCGGTTACTCTTTTCAGCATTGTGGGTACTATCCTCAGCCTGTTCTGGCCCGTCGGTCTGCGAGTCTCCCTGTATGCCTCGATGGTTCTCTTCTTTGTCATGCTCAACAGCGCTCTCAGAGAAGAACGAGAGGACAAACGCCTCAACTTCTGGATCTACCTGCTTGTGGTCCTGGCCTTCCTAATCCTCATCATCTATCTCTTCGAGTCCTGGATTGCCCCGAAGATCGGTGCCAACGTGTTCTTCCCTCTCGTTGCGTAAAGTAAGTGTTGTCAATATCTAAACACACGACCGCCGCCGCCATGGTGGCGGTTTTGTTTTGCCGCGTGCGAAAACTCACCCCGATAAAATCACAAAACAAATTACGAAAACTCAAATAGTAATCCGACTGTATTTTGGCGCCGAAATACGGTATTCTTATATAGTCGCCGATGAGGGTGGCTAATACGAAATCTAAATGAGGAGGCACGAAAAATATGCCGTCATCAGAAATAACCTTAGAAGCGCTGGCCAAGCGTCGCCGCGAGGAGGAAGCCGCCCAACAGGCCGCGGCTGCCGATACCGCCCCGCAGTTTACCGACGGGGCCGGCACGCAGTCAACCGTTGACGCGGCCTTTGCCGCGACCGAAGAAGCAGCCGCGTCACTAACCGCCGCAGCTACGCGCACTGCCGCCGAAATCGCAGCCGAACCGGGAAGCGTAGTGCCCGCATCTGCCGCCGTCGGTACGGTAGCGGTACCGAACGTGCCTTCGGTCACTTCCGCGGCTCTGGTCTCCAGAAGCGATTCACAGCCGGCCGAGCTCAGTGAGGATGAACGTCGGCGGGTTGAGGAAATCAAATCGACCATCGATATGCTGGACTCCAACTCCACCATGCAGTTCGGCGTCGGCGCCCAACGCAACCTGGCTAATTTCTCCGAAGCGATCCTCAATCAGGTTAAAGTCAAGGATGCGGGCGAAGTCGGCGAGGCAATGAATAACTTGCTAGCCAATGTCAACAGTCTCGGAATCGATAAGTTCAATGACCGGACTTTCCGCAAACGCGGCCTCTTCCGCCGCTCTTCGGCAGCAATCAAGAAATTCGTCGGTCGTTACGAGTCCGTTGAAACCCAGATCCAGCGCATTCAGGATCAGCTCGACGGAGCGCGGGTCGGCCTGATCAGAGATATCGGCATGTACGACTCGCTCTATCAGAAGAATCTCGATTATTTCAATGAATTGCAGCTTTATATCATCGCCGGCGAAGAAAAAATCGCCGAACTGCGCAATGTTACCATCCCGAATCTGCGCCGTCAGGTCGAAGAAGATCCGGATCCGATGAATGTGCAATTGGTCAACGACTTCGAGGAAGCGGTCGACCGCTTTGAGAAAAAAGTACACGACCTGCGCATCAGCCGAACGATGGCCATTCAGACCGCGCCCCAGATTCGCCTGATCCAGAACAATGACAAGCTCTTGGTCGACAAAATCCAGACCGCGATTCTCAACGTGATTCCGCTCTGGAAAAGTCAGATCGTCATGGCCC
>JAAZJE010000108.1 GCA_012800515.1 Clostridiaceae bacterium | reverse complement strand
GTGGAGGAAACTCCCGAAGGTTTCCGCGCCGAGCATGTCGTTATCAAACGCGCTTTGGCCGGCGGCGGCAACGTTATCGGCTTCCTGCGCACCCCGACCGGCAAGCTGGAGCGGGAGGAATTGTGCCAGAATGATGCCGACATTCAGGCTTTTTTCGATCGCTACAGCCTAAAACGCCCGGACAATATTCCGTATAAATAATGCGTAGCTGCTCGACCGCTGGACAGGCGGTTTGCTCAGCTTGTTCGAGCCGCCTGTAGTTTGGTGTGTGCAAATTCGCAATATGAGGAGAGATTTATGACTCTTAAAGCCATAGCGGCCAGCTTCCCCCAACCATCGGACGCCGACCTGAATATGAATGACATCGCCTTTTGGATAGACAATAAGGATCATCTCCAGCTTTTTCAGGGTATGGTTTCAATCCGACAAATCTATGATGCCGCAATTCGTGAAACAATTACAAAGCTGGAAATTCTGAACAGCGAATTCCAGGCCCGTTACGATCACAATCCGATCCACCACATCACTAGCCGCTTAAAGACTCCGCGTAGCATGTTGCGCAAACTCAAGGAACGCGATTGCGAACTCAGCATCGCTTCCGCCATCAACAATCTGACTGATATCGCCGGCGTTCGGGTCGTCTGTTGCTATCTCGACGATGTCTACCGCGTAGCCGAACTCCTGCTTCGCCAAGGTGATATCTCCCTAATCCAACGCAAGGATTATATTAAAAACCCGAAAGAAAACGGTTACCGTAGCCTGCACCTCGTAATCAGTCTGCCGGTTTTCTTGGCCGAGAGCGCCGAGCGCGTTCCGGTGGAAATCCAGATACGCACCGAGGCTATGGACTTCTGGGCCAGTTTGGAGCACCAACTGCGCTACAAGAATGACCATACCATTGATCCGGACGTCCACGACGAGCTACTGGCCTGCTCCTTTGCCGTGCGCGAACTCGATGAGAAAATGCAGAGCCTACACGACAAAATTATGCGGAGCAGGCGGGAGGAAGATTCCTCTGTCAGCTACAAGGTCAGCCTGAATAATAATACCGGGACGACGGCGATCGCAACCTGAGCGATGACCGCATGTCCTCCTGTGGTACAATTTTGTTAACAAGGAGAACATCTATGGATAATAATTACGGAATACCCACCGAAGCCTACGCTACCCCCGAAGCCGCCTTTCAGCCGGCCGAGGAAAATGCTTTACAGGCCTTACCTTCCTCCTCAGAGGCTCTGCGGCGCGCCCGCAACTTCTTCGCCACCGGACGTACCTATGAGGTCAATTTCCGCCTGGAACAGCTCCGCCGTCTGGCCATCACCATCTCTAATCGTGAGGATGAGATTCTCGAGGTCTTGCAGAGCGAGCTGAACAAGCATCCCGCCGAGAGCTGGCTCACCGAGCTCGCTCCGGTCCTGGATGAGCTGCATGAGGTCACGACCAATCTTACCGGCTGGCTCGAAACCGCGAATGTCAAGCCGCGCAAGATTCAGCGCCCGGCCAAAACAACGATGGCTCTCGAACCGATCGGGGTTGTCGGCATCTTTGCCCCGGAGAGCTTCATGTTCTCCCTGAGCCTTATTCCGCTCATCGACGCCCTGGCGGCCGGCAACTGTGTCGTTCTCCAGACCAGCGCCGCTCTACCGGGCCTTTCCTGGCTGATCAGCGATCTCATCCATAACGCGCTCACCCCGGATTACGTCTCTGTCATCCGTCGTACCGCCTCGGAACAGGAACGTATGGAATCGCTACCTTTCGATAAGTTCTATTATTCCGGTAATCGCGACACCGCTGAGCGCATCTTGACCGCAACCGCCCGCAACCTAACCGCAACGGTTCTCGATCTGAACGGAAAATCCCCCTGCATCGTCAATTCCGATGCCGATATTAAGGTCGCCGCCCGCCGCATCGCTTACGGCAAGCTGCTCAATGCCGGCCAGTCCTGCGATGCTCCCGATTATGTCCTAGTTCACCACAGCGTTAAGAACGCTCTCGTTAAGGAACTCAGCACAGTCTTCAATCAGGTGAGTAAAAACGCGTCCTACTACTATGACTCCTATCCGCGCATTATCGACGAAGATAATTACGTGCGCATCTGCTCGCTACTTGACGGCCAGGTCATCATTCAGGGCGGCGCCGCTAATCGCGAGACTCTGCAAATCGAGCCCGTTCTCCTGGACGAGCCCGATCCGGAATCCGCCGTTATGCAGACCGAGATCTGCGGACCGATTCTGCCTATTGTCAGCTGGATGGACGAGCCGCAGATGATGAGCTATATCCGCCTGCTCCCGCCGCCGCGCGCTCTCTACCTCTTTTCCGCGGATGGGGATTTCCTCGACCGCATGAGCCGGCTGATTGCTTCCGACACAGTCACATATAACGATACCATGCAACTCTACGCTTCCGCTTCCCTTCCCTACGGCGGCGGGCTCCCATACGTCAGCGGAGTAATCCGCGGACGGGAAGGCCTACGCACATTCAGCCACACCCGTATCATTCACAAACGTCTCGGACGCCGCGACCGTCGTCACCGCTTCCACCCCTATCGACGCAATTCTCTCTCCCGCCTACGCAATCTCTATCGCTATGTGATTAAATTGGAAAAGGTGAAAATGAAGTGATCATCCGCAGTCGCAGAGTATGGATCAGCAATCGCTTTGTGCCGGCAGCTCTCGAGGTAGCCGGCACAAAAATCAATCGGGTTCTGCCTTACGACTTCCCGGACTCCGCCGATACGCCCAGCCCCGGCAAAGCAGTCGGTTCCGCTCACGCAGCCCGATCCGATAACGCGGAACGTTCCGCTGATCCGGAAATCATCGACCTCGGTTCGTTACGTCTGGTGCCTGGTTTCATCGATATTCACACCCACGGCGCCTACGGTGAGAACCTGATGTATGCCGGAGAGGACGGCATCGCCCGTTGGCAGGCCGCACTCCCTAGCGAGGGAGTCACCGCCTTTCTCCCGACCACGGACACCAAGCCCATCGACCAACTCGTCGCCATTCTTTCCCGTACCGCCGATGTTGCCGACCGCGACAATCCCGGTGCCGAGATTCTCGGCATCCATCTCGAAGGACCCTTCGTTGCGCACGAATATAAAGGCGCCCAGCAGCCGGACGACATCCTCGCGCCTTCGGTCGAGGTTTTTAATCGTCTCCAGGATGCCGCTCGGGGAAGGATCCGCATCGTGACAATGGCCCCGGAGCGCGACCCGGACTTCGCTATGATCCGTGCCCTGAGTGAAGACGGCGTCGTCGTCAGCATGGGGCACAGCGCCGCCTCCTTTGAGCAGGTCTCGGCCGCCGTCGCCAACGGCGCCCGCTCCTTCACGCATGTCGGCAATGCCATGCGCGGCCTACACCACCGCGAGCCCGGTGTCCTAGGAGCGGCGCTCTATTTTCGCGATGTCTACGGCGAGATCATTGTCGACGCCAATCATGTAAATATCAATGTGGTAAAGCTCTTCTTTACTAATAAGGGCGCGGACTACGGCATCCTCGTCACCGACTCCCTGGCGCAGAAAGGGCTGCCCGCCGGCGATCAGGTCTATGTCAACGGCGACAACTATTACGTTATCGACGCTGACGGCGGCGCGTACTTAATCGATCCTGACGAGGGCAAAGCGCGCCTGGCCGGGGCACCGGCACCGCCTCTCGATCCCGACCGTCCCCGCACCCTGGCCGGCAGCACGCTGAAGACCAATGACGGACTGCGCCGCCTGATCGACGAGATCGGCCTGTCCTGGGAAACCGCCCTCAACGCCGCCACCATCAATCCGGCGCGCCTGCTCGGTCTCGACCGAAGCAAAGGGCGCCTATACGCCGGCTACGACGCCGACATAGTCGCCCTCGACGAAGATTTCAATGTTGTTCGCGTCTGGTGCCGCGGCCGTCCGGCAGAGTTGCGCAGCTACGTTCGTAGCTAGTCCACCGCTGACCGCGCGGCTAATTCAACCGCGCGACTTCTTTCCGCGCCCAGCCGGGGTCCCGGTGCAGGGCGCGTCCGACGCCGATCAGGTCGGCTACTTCATCTTGCAGCAGCTGCTCCGCTTCTTCAATCTTATTGACCCCGCCGGTGAGAATCACCGGGATATCGTTGTGTCCGGCCGCACGGAGAGCCCGGCGAATCGGCGCACTTAACTCGGCAAAATAGCCCGGCGCCTTATTATTGGGATTCTGTGCCCCGGTCAAACTGCCGCTGATATCGATTCCGTCCGCACCCGCTTCAACCGCGAGTAGCGCCGTATCGATGCCG
>JAAZJE010000107.1 GCA_012800515.1 Clostridiaceae bacterium | reverse complement strand
GGGTGGCAACGGCTTTTTGGCTTCCGAATCTATAGATATACTCTCCGAAGATATACACTCCGATTTACTCATTATACCGACGGCTCTGCCGGTCTATGCTCCGCCCGTACCGGATAATACTTATCTCTATACTCTGCTTCATCTGCACTCGGTCCACAGTTGCCCGGTACTCTTTGCTGCAGCTTCGTGGTGGGAATCAACAACGGATCGTGTCGCTTCCGGTATGACCGCGATCATTGCCGACGGCAAATGTCGCGCCCTGAATCAGGGACTGGTTGATCCGTATAATCCGCTACCGCCGTCGGGCGAGTCGCCTATTCCGGATCCGAATGCCGAGGCCGCCTATACCTCCGCCGCCACCGCCGTTCTAGCATTCTCCGAAAAACCGCAAGCGACGAAGGCAAAAACAAAGGCAGAAAGCAGCCCAGTCGCAGTCGGCATTGGCGAAGCTGTCAGTAAGACAAGCTTCGACCCGAACGATCCGGATACCTACACTTTGCTAAATCCGCTACCCTTTCTTCCCCCGCTCACGGCACAACCAACCTATGCGAGAAGTGAACTGGACTACGCCCGCCGCGTCCTTCGCCTCCAGGCACTCGGTCTCGCCCGCCGTCTGTTGCACACCGGCATCCGCCATGCCGTTATCGGCATCTCGGGCGGTCTCGACTCTACCCTTGCCCTTCTCGCTGTCTGTGCCGCTTTCCGCGTCGCCCGCCTCCCTGCCGCGAATATCCACTGTTTAGCCATGCCCGGTTTCGGCAGCTCCGCCCGTACCGCCGGCAATGCCGTCCGGCTTACCTCCTCCCTCGGACTCAACCTCAACACCGTCGATATCCGCCCCGCCTGCCGTCAGCATTTTCACGATATCGGTCAAGATCCGGACACCCACGACACTACTTTTGAAAATGTTCAGGCACGTGAGCGCACTCAAATTCTCATGGACCTGGCCAACCGACTCGGCGGTCTCGTCGTCGGCACCGGCGATCTCAGCGAACTCGCTCTGGGCTGGTGCACCTATAACGGCGATCACATGAGCATGTACGCCGTCAATAGCGGTGTCAGCAAAACCCTTGCCCGGATGATGTTGCGCGCCTTCTCCCACGCTCTTACCAACGGCACGAATACAGCCAATGCTTTGGATTTTGCCCCTTCCGACGCTACGGAACTGAGCGCCGTACTCCGTGATATCGTCGCGACTCCGATAAGTCCGGAACTGCTTCCGCTCGACGATGCCGGCGAAATCAAACAAAGCACCGAAGCCGTTCTCGGGCCCTACGAACTGACCGACTTTTTCCTGTATAATTTCCTGTCCGTCGGACCGACGCGCGAACAGATACTCGACGCCGCGATCCGCCTCTTTGCATCCCCGCCCGAAGGTTCCGACGACAGCCGGGATCCGCGTCTGGCTCATCTCCGTCTCTCCCCCGAACAGATTGAACACTATCTGAACGGCTTTTACCGCCGAGTGATTAACAACCAGTTCAAACGTTCCTGCCTCCCCGACGGAGTGGCAATTACCCCGCTCAATCTCTCGCCGCGGCGCGGCTGGCGTATTCCCTCCGATGCCGCAGCGAATGCGTGGCTAAGCTAAAAACCCGTTTTTGGGGAATTAGCACCAAACCGCTAAATATAAGGCATCAATTTTTGATAAATTCTCCTTGCGTCGCAGACGGCTTTCGGCTATCATATGAACGGAAGAAAGATCCTTCCAAAAGGGATTCTGTCGGTATTTACCGAAGATCCCGACGGTAACGCACTGCAATCAATTCAACTGTGGATTCAAAGAGAGGTGCCCAATGAGACTTTTCGGTAAGAAAAAAAAGAGTATTGAGTACGTGGAGGAAACTCCCGAAGGTTTCCGCGCCGAGCATGTCGTTATCAAACGCGCTTTGGCCGGC
>JAAZJE010000009.1 GCA_012800515.1 Clostridiaceae bacterium | reverse complement strand
TACTCGACACCCTTTATCGGCACGGACGGCAGTCAGCCGAACATAGCTTGCAGCTCTCACCCCGGCTTTGCTCCGACCGAAACACAGCTCGATCTTTACCAAAAACTGATCGTAAAGAGGTAGAGGCGCGCCACCTAAACTAACTTACCGGAAAACCGCGCATAGGGGCGTGTTGTCGGATGACGGCGACGGGAAGCCGAATAGACCTGACACCTCTACAAAGAATCGAAAATCAACTTATTCTCCTCGGGTGAGTAATCAACCGAGACGCCGATCTTACCCTCCAACTCGCCGGCGATGATCTTATCGGCCAGCGGATCCTCGACCATACGCTGAATCGTGCGGCGCAGCGGCCTGGCGCCGTACTCGCGGCTGTAGCCCTCGGCGGCGAGATAGTCAAGCGCCGCATCCGTCACGACCAGAGTAAGCTTGCGATTCTCCAGACTCTTATTCACCTGCTTAATCATCAGGGCGGCGATTTCGCGGATCTCCTCGCGGCTCAACTCGTCAAAAATAACAATCTCATCAATACGATTTAGGAACTCCGGTCGGAATGTCTCTTTGAGTACCGCATGAATGCGCTCGTCGGCGGCGCTTTTCTGTTCGCTAAAGCCGAAGGAAGTCGCCCGGATCGACGTGCCGGCGTTGGAGGTCAGAACGACAACCGTGTGACTGAAATCCACCACGCGTCCGTGGCTGTCGGTCAGGCGACCGTCATCGAGAATCTGCAACAGCATATTGAATACGTCGGCATGCGCCTTTTCGATCTCGTCAAAGAGCAGAACGCTGTACGGATTGCGCCGCACCTTCTCGGTCAGTTGCCCGCTCTCGTCGTAGCCGATATAACCCGGCGGCGAGCCGATCAGCTTGCTGACCGTATGCGCCTCCATATATTCCGACATATCCAGACGGATCAGGTTCTTCTCGTCGGCAAAGAGCACCTCGGCCAGGGCTTTCACCAGTTCGGTTTTGCCGACGCCGGTCGGTCCGACGAAGATAAACGAAGCCGGCTTGCCGCGCTTGCCCAGCCCGGCCCGATGGCGCCGAATCGCCCGTGCCAACGCACTAACCGCCCGATCCTGCCCGATCACGCGCTCGTGCAGACGATCCTCCAGCTTCGCCAGACGCTCCGCTTCACTTTCGGTGATTTTTCGCACCGGGATCCCGGTCCACATCTCGACCACCGCCGCAATATCTTCGCGGGTCAGGGTGACAGGCTCCACCTCGGCCAACTTGCCGCGCAGATCCTCAATCTGCATGCCCAACATACGCTCTTTGGCCGTCAGTTCGTAATAATGATCGTCCGGTTCGTTGCTGTTTACCTTATAGGTCGCCAGCTCGCGCCGCACGGAATCTACCTCGGAGTCGAGGTCCTCGATTTGCCGCATGAGCTCGACCAGGGCGCTGTTGTTCAGATTGGCCTGTGAACCGGCCTCGTCTATCAAATCAACCGACTTGTCGGGCTGGAAGCGCTCGGTTATATAGCGCTCGGCCAATGACACGGCGTATTCCAGAATCGGATCGGGAATAATCACGTGATGGTGTTTTTCGTAGAGGGGGCGCAGTCCCTTGAGAATCACCACCGTCTCAACCTGATCCGGTTCGTCGATGATTACCTGCTGGAAACGGCGCTCCAGAGCCGAGTCACGCTCAATGAAACGGCGATAGTCTTTCAAAGTTGT
>JAAZJE010000106.1 GCA_012800515.1 Clostridiaceae bacterium | reverse complement strand
TTGGCTGGGTGGACGGCAAGTTCGGTATGGTGGAGAGTTCGGATAGTATGCTGGCCGCGGCCGGGAATGCGGTGAGTTTCCTGTTCGCGCCGCTCGGCTGGGGGAACTGGCAGAGCGCGGTGGCGGCTTTTACCGGGCTGATCGCCAAGGAGAATGTCGTCGGTACGATGGGCGTGTTGTTCGGCGGGATGGAAGATGTCGCTGAGAATGGTTGGCAAATCTGGGAGCGGATGCGCGAGGTGTTTACGCCGCTGTCCGCCTATTCGTTCCTGTTGTTCAACCTGTTGTGCGCGCCGTGCTTTGCCGCGATCGGGGCGATTCGCCGTGAGATGAACAACTGGCGCTGGACAACTTTTGCGATTGTGTATCAGACGGTGCTGGCGTATGCGGTTTCGCTGATTGTGTATCAGCTGGGGATGCTGTTCACCGGAGCGGGGAATGTGCTCGGTTCGGTGGTGGCGTTCGTGCTACTGGCAGTGTTCCTGTGGCTGTTGTTCCGACCCGCGTCGAAGCCGAGTCCGGCTCGCGTTGACGCGGGCTGAGCCGCGGATGGCGCCGCGAATGGCGCCACGGACGGAGGCGCGAGCTGACTGCGGACGGCGCCGCGGGTGGGGCTGACGCGTCCTGAGCAGACTAATTCTAGCGCCGTAATCCAAATTTTCAATTAGGGGTTGCTGCAAGGCAACCCCTTTTTTTACCGCTATTACGGGTTGAGGCGCATGCTTGGAACCCCCGGCTTAGGAAGAATAAGTAGAACCCCCAGCTTAGGACAAATTAGCTGAACCCCCGGCTTAGGACAGAAAATGTCGGAAAAAATACAATTTTTAGAGTTCCAACGGTGGGTATGCTGTGTTCACAGAATTTGCAGGGGAGGGGCGTTATGTCTTATGAGAGCTGGAAGCCGGGGGCGGTGCTAAGCGGCTGGAGTGCTGTGCGCTACTGGAATGTCCCGTTTATTGACGCCGCGGTTTGTGTCGAGGATTTTCTCGAGGGGCTAACGCATGTGACGGTATATAAATATAGGCAGCGCTATCGGAGGCGCGGGCAGCGGGTCGGTTACTGTCGAATTCCGACGCCCGGGAAGTACTTTTATCGCGACGAAGAGCGCGGGATACTGGTGGCTTCGCCGGAGCTGACGTATTTGCAGATCGTGAAGGATCTGGATATTCATTTGGCGATTTTGGTTGCAATTTACTTTTGCGCGTATCCGCGGGGGATGTATTCGCAGCCGCTGACGACGCCGCGGAAGTTGCGGGATTGTGCGCGGGCGCTCAAAGGGATGCGGGGGAGGAGGAAGGCGCTGCGGGCGTTGAAGTATGCCAAGGCGGGGTGCAATTCGCCGCGGGAGGCGTTGGTCTTTATGGCGCTGTCGTTGCCGAACGCGCTGGGCGGGATGGGCTTAAGGGCGTTGCGGTTCAATCGGCGCTTCGTGTTCGGGGTGAGGGACGCGCGGCGGGGGGAGGAGCCGGTGGAGCGGTTCGCGGACTTTGCGTTGGAGGAGTGCAAAGTTGTGATTGAGTACAACAGTCTGACGCATCACGCCAGCGCCGAAGCGCAGATGAAGGATGTGCGACGGCAGATGGAATTTGCCGCCCTGGGCTTTGAGTGCGTAAATATGTATACGAGTCAGATGTCTGATCCGTCGGATTTTGAGCAGTTTGCGCTGTATTTATTTTCACAGGTGTTGCGGAAGCGCTTGCGGATTCGCACGCCGCGGTTTTGGCAGATGCGATTGCGGATTCAGGAGCTGCTTGTGGAGCCGCCGATCGCGCCGGAGGTTGCGGGCGATTCTGATCGTTATGCGGCGGTGCTGGATATGCGCGAGCGGCAGGTGCGTTATTCCTATCCGCTGGTGTTGCGGTTGTTTCAGGGGCCGCCTTTCTGGGGGTTCGCGGACTGGCGGTGGAAATGGAGCGCAGCACAGGAGGCGAGAGCTCGGAGGTGGCTACGCCCCGCCGGCAGTGGCGGTAGCGAGCGCGGCGGTTATGCCGGTGTTGGGTGGGCATGACGGCTCCACTGGTGTCGGTGGGACAGCGGTTATGCGGATCAGTTCGACGGACGTAGCTATCAGGGTATCCCGGTACTAGCGACATAGCGCTAGGGTAACAACGCACCTTCGGCCTAGCAACGGATCAAATTTCTCCTTGCCTGTCTTTTGACCTGCATGTCTAATCTCTGGTCGGTACACCTGTTCTCAAATCAATGCTCTTGATCCCTGTTTTACGCATCAAGTTTCATATCCTCGCCTCTAACAACTGATCTTTACCAATAGACCCTGACCTAAATAGCTGCTTTTTGTATCTTTTCCTCATTCCTGGCCAATTTTTCAATTATGACACGCAAACAACATCTAAAAATTTACTTCCCAGATGCAACAACCCTTTAAAACGGGTGTACCGGTAAATCCCAGCCAGTTTTTCAATCTTGACATGTAGCCAAGGTACCGTGGTTGAATTTCCGGACTCAGTAGAGCTCTCAAGAAAATAAACCGGAGCTACAGGGTGAGTTCGCCGACTTCTCTAGCCGCATTTCCAATTCCGACACAAAGTCCGGGTGGCGTGGTTGAATTTTTGGGAGTAGTAGGGGTGTGATAGTAGAAAGTCATAGTAGAGGTGCCGCAGTTAAACATTTGGCCAGGGAAAACAAAAAAAATACGCAAACTGCAACGAAAGCACCTCCACCCAACGTAGGCTACAACGCCACTTAGCTAACGAAAGCCCTGGAACTCGCCACCCAGATCAACTCCTCGGCACACCGAACAACAAGAACCATTCTTCGGTCTCATACTCTTCACAGTTATCTATCACAATAAGAATTGTCAACACCATCTCGACAAGGTCATCGTTATAAATCGTCACTCCATGTGGATTCGTCCAGAGTCGAATCCGCTCAATATATGCAATCGGCTTGCTCTCCTGCGTTACTTCGAGTCCAGAATCCCAAATTTTCCCATAGACAGCAAAAAACCCAAGCGTCGTCTTCTCCTCAATCTGACAAAGCCATCCACTCCCCGTGTAGCACGTATTTTTCCCGACCTTAGCTATTTACCATATTTATAAAGCGACCGTATTTATAAAGCCACTGTTTGCCCCTCTGACCCTTCTCCATCGTTCAACTTGCTTTTCAACTCACTGTCTCCTGTCTATTTATCTTTATCCCGCTTATACGCTTACCTCCTGTTTGCTTGCCTTACCTTCTTGCCCGATTTTCAATCCCGGTACGTGAGCAAGGTATCGAGATTGTTTTTTTGGCAGAGAGGGATTTAATGGTGAGTGTGCCGAGGTCTAAAGGCATGTCATCTGGGCTTCTCCGATCGATTTTTCAGTTTCAGCGCATGAACAAAGTGTCGAAGTTGATTTTTTGGATTAAGAGCTGGAAACAGAAAGTAGGATGTAGAGGGCGGAATGCGGAACGTGAAAAAGAGAGGCCGTAGCATGGTGTTCTTGACTTTTTGGGAGCGCGCGAATAAAATTTTTATAGGTTGTTAGTAAATGCTAGCAGAAAAAGTGTGAAAGGTATGACTCAATAGATATTGGGATAGGCCGATAAGGCGCACCGGTTAAAAAACGAAAGAAATGTGGAATTGGTTAATTGAAAATTCAGCGACATTACTTATCAGCCTCGGGCTTGCCGCGCTTGTGATTTCAATAATTGTCAGCATGGTGCGAAAGCACAGGCATGGAAAAAATGCCTGTAACAGTTATACCTGTGCGAGCTGCCCTCTGTTCGGGAGATGTAGCAGTGAAGTACCGGGTGCTGTCGCGCCACTCGAAACAGAGCCTGTGACCGTACCGCCCGAAGCGGCAACTGTAATCACGCCGCCTAAAGAAGCAACAGCTACAGCGACGCTGTCCGAAACAATAGCTGAAACTGAGCAAAAGTAAATCTACGGCGCAAGTAACCGCAAATTAACTTACGGTTACTTGCGCAGATACATACGCCTGGCAGTTCCGACTTGCATGCCGCAAACGCCCGACATCTCGCCCGACACCTTAGGAATATACTTCAAGGATGCTTTAACGTACCGGTAGCTTAACCACAATCTTGAGCATCGACTCAACACCGGGTGAACCTGCGGTTTGACCAACGGAAGGATTCAGTCCGGGGGCGTGCCCGTCTTCGGGGTAGAAAATCGCGAAGTACCCCGGCGCCATAGCCAACTCGGCATGCTCACCGATTCCCTCCGACGCATAAAGTGCGTAGTCACCGGCTTCATCGTACTCGTGCGTGACCTTCAGCTCGGAAATCGGCCGCCAAAGAATCCTCTCGCGTCCGCAAGCAACGTACTGAATGTCGATAAAACGCCGATGCGACTCGTAAGCCGCCTGATCCGCCGCCCGCGTCTCATACCGCTGCACCATAAAGTACCCGTTCGCCTCCGGCAGTTCATGCCGCCCGGACTCGAGCACCGTAAAATCGGTCGAACTCAGGAAGTCCAGTGCCGCCTTAACGTTGGAATCCAACTCCGCGTAAACCGCACGATTCGCAATGTGATCAATTATCATGTCAATACCCTCCTAAAACCGGTTGTTCCGGCCTTTTTAACTGAAACCAAAAGAGCGAGCCTTTTCCGGGCTCTGTCTTCACGCCGTATTCCGCACCGTGAAGCTCAAAAATCTTTTTGACGATGGAGAGCCCCAGCCCTGTGCCCATCACCTCTCGATCGGGCTTTTTATCCGCCCTGAAATATCGATCCCAGATACGAGGCAAGCTTTCAGGCGGAATGCCCTCCCCATGATCGATAACTTCTATGCGCACCTTGCTCCTTCCAGTATCTCGCTCGCCACTATGCACGCCGCCGTCTCGTTCGTCATACTGCGCTCCGTCACGCAGACTGATTTGTCGCACAATTATGCGCCTGTCCGCGGTGCTGTGGTTAACCGCATTGGTAAGAAGATTATATACCGCCTGTGTTATCTTTGCTTCATCCGCCGTCACGTATACATCTTCGGCATACTCAAACACGATGGTAAAGCCGTCATTCCTCAATAGTTCCGCCAGGCACAGCACCGTTTCGTTTATACTATCGGTAAGATTATAATTACACAACCGAAGCTCCATCGTTCCGGTCTCGAGCCGCGAAACATCGAGCAAGTCGTCGACCAACGCCGAAAGTCGCCGGGTTTCCGACATAATCGCCTGCACCTGGGCGGCTGATATCTCCTCCGGAAAATCCTGCATCATCTCGGCATGGCTGTAAATCAGTGCCAACGGCGTCCTTAGGTCGTGCGAAACATTGGCAATCAGCTCCCGCCGCAGAGCCTCAACCTTTGAGAGCTCAATCGCGGCCGTATTGAGCGTATCGGAGAGTTCCCCGACTTCCCGATAGCCGCTCCCCGCAAAATCGGCTCTGTAATCGCCCCGAGAAAGTTCCTTCGCCCGCTCGTTGAGGCGAACCAACGGCTTGGCAATTCTATCCGACAGAACCAGCGCAATGACGACCGCCGCCAGAATCATTATCCCGGTTATTATATAAAGCTGCATTTGCAAAGTTGAGACTGTTGCGTCCACAGGCGTGATCATGGCGTGGAAAGTCAGCGAAAGCGTCCGTCCGTTTGCCAACTTAAATTCCTTGATTTCCGTGAGCGTTTCGAGGCGACTCTCCCGCGGACCGCTGGGAGCCGGCGGCCGGGGCGCAACAAAGTCGCGCGTCGGTGCGACCATGATGCTTTTCTCCGAATTCAGCCGGTAAATGACCTCATCCAAATCCGGGCTGTCAATATTCTTTTCGACCAGACGCACCGCCTCGCGCAGCTCATTCCTGCGGATCACTTTATACATGTCATTCAAAAAGACCGTCTGAAAGAGCCAAAGAATAAGCAACAACACTCCGCAGAAAATAAGCAGAGATATGTAAATTTTCCATTTCAGCTTTAGTTTATCCATAACTCTTGCTTTAGTCTATTCGTAATTTCAGCTCTAGCCTATCCGTCAAAGCGGTATCCCAAGCTCCTGAGCGTCGTGATGAGACTCGCATATTTTCCCATATGTTTGCGTAGCAGTTTTATGTGCGTATCGAGAGTGCGGTCATCGCCCAAATAATCATATCCCCAGACCTCGCTGAGAATTCTCTCGCGCGACACGGCGATATTCTTATTGCGGATCAGAAAAAACAGAAGGTCGTACTCCTTCGGCGCCATATCAACCTGCGCGCCGTCAACAAACACTTTATAGGCCGTCAGATCCGCCAAAAAACCTGCGTGTTCAAAAACGATATGTCCGTTATGCTCGCGGTGTACTTGCGCAACTTTGGAACGCCTGAGAATGGCATTGACCCGCAACATAATTTCTTTCGACGAAAAGGGCTTGACGACATAGTCGTCGACGCCCACTTCAAAACCCAGGACTTTGTCATATTCCTCGCCGCGAGCCGAGAGCATAATCACCGGCGTATCGGCGGTTTTGCGGATTTCTTTCACCGCGGAAAAGCCGTCCAGTTCCGGCATCATAACGTCCATTATAATGATGTCGAAAGCCTCGTTTTTACAAAGCTCGACCGCCTCCATCCCGTTAGCAGCTTCCCAAACATCATGGCCCTCAAACACGGCGTAACGTTTTATGACGGCGCGTAAACCTTCTTCATCATCACAAATCAATATTTTGGCCAAGAATCTCCCTCCGGTGTTTGTGGAACCGTCCATGTCTTAACGGATCGTCCATGTCTTGACGGATCGTCCATGTCTTAACGGATCGTCTATGTTTTAACGAACCTTACATATTTTAACGAAGCTTGAAGTCGGAATACAAGCGGAGCCCGGGTCGGACGGAGTGATTTCGGCCCGCAGGGTAGCACTTCAATAACACAGTGCGCGAGCGGCTACATTTGCTGGCCCTTCGGCCACGTGCCGGAGGGTAGCGGCACAGCGCCGGTCGGGCGCGGTACGGCTTCGGTCGGGCGCGGCACGGCTTCGGTCGGGCGCGGCACGGCTTCGGTCGGGCGCGGCACGGTTGCGTCATCGCCGCCGGGGAACCTACCGTCCTCGCCGCTCGGACGTCTACCGCCGCCGCCCATCATGCTACCCAAGGTGGCTAAATTCAGATCGTCGCCGGATATCAGCTTCTCCGGTGCCGCCGTCTGCCCCTCGGTAGTAGAAGGGATAGTCCCGTCAATCTGTCCCTGTATACTTTGGTAGCGCAAATCTCCGAGCTTTTTAAAAGCTTCAACTGCGGCTTGATAGGCGTCGAAACTACAGAAGGCCGTGGCATCGTTCTCCACATAATCGGAAATTATTCGGTCCAGGCTATCGATTTTCTCGGCCCATTTCCCGTCCGCAAAATAGTCGGTCATTAATTCCTGCAGATAGTCGTGGTATTTTTGCAAATACTCTTCGTTGGCAAAGAGCTGCGCCAGCAGAGGCCGCGAACTCATCGTCACTCCGCTGACCGGGGTGTCGATAGGGAAATTTATCACGTTGCTCGCGCTTCCGTTTTGGAAGCCGCCCCAGGCCAGATTATAATCCCAGGGCAGAACGGTGACTTTGCCGTTCCACTCGTAAAGATAGTAGTTCTGCGCCATCTGCGAAGAATAGCTGTCCAGATTCACGACTATGGTATGCGCCGCGAAGTAGCGCAAAATTTGGTCAACATCAAAATAGGTTTCTAAATCCTTTCCCTCGGACAAGGCCTTTAGCGCCCTGATCACCCGCTGAAAATCCTTTTCGCTACCCTTGCCTACGACATTGCCAAAAATCGCACCGTATGCGGAGGAATCATCGCTCGTATATGCCAGGTCGGCTCCGCCGCGCCCGCCGAACGCACTACCGAAATTACCGCCCGGTCGCTGCATTCCGCCCTGCGGCGGCACAAAACTCTCGCCGTCGCCCGGACGTTGCATACCTCCCGGCCATTGCGCATCGCCACGCGGCGACGCGGAACTCTCCCCGTCATTAGGTCGCTGCATTCCGCCCGGTCGCTGCATTCCGCCCGGAAAAGCACCGCCACCGTTGGCACCTCCGGCTTCGTCACCTTCCATATCCATACTCTTAACGTTATACATCATCCCGGCGGTTGTTCCGAAAGTCCTCATTTCGTAGCTGTCGCGGTAACTTTCCACCGCCAGATATAGCCCCCAGTCCGCGCCGTTGATCTTAATGTCGGCAAAACCGAAGTAGGGTGCATCCACGCCGATCTCCCGCATCAGTTCGTAGGATACATATTCCTTCATGTAGGTATTGTCGCTGAGCATATTGTTAATGACAAAGCTGTCGAGCCCGAAACAGGTCTGCCCCTTGATGTACTCGTCAAATTGCAGGCGAAAGCTGTAGCGGTCACTGTCGGAACGCGCGACCTGGCTCAGACTGGAATTCCCTTTGGGGCGCACCCCGACGCCGCGGAATTTCGTTCCGTTCACAATCACATCCGCCATAACAAATTCTTCCTTTATGGCGTTGTCCAACATGTTCCGCCAATCCTGCTCATCGGCAATAATTTCAATGGAGATGATGTCGGTGCCGAAAAGCTTTGTCGCATATTCCGGCTCGGTTCCCGTTCCGCCGCTGTCGCGCCGGCTGTGTCCTCCCGCCACCAGAACTGCGCTGACTGCCAGGGCAAGGACCATCGCCAGGGCAATTATTATGTTGATACTTTTACTGCTTATCATGAGCAACCCCCTTTTGGCTTCTATCGCATCGGATGACCTGCTCCGATCGGATGACGTCCCGAGCCCGGCGGATGATATCCCGAACCGGTCGGACGCGCTCAGGCAACATAATCGCCGTTATAACTGACGAGGCAGGCATTGCTTACTCCGCCGATACCCAGCGGTTCATTGAGCAGCCTGGCCGACATATCCCGCAGACGCACCTCGACAATTAGCTCGATGCCCTTTTCCGAAACCGTCTTGGACTTGATCTGATTCTTTTTCGTTCTTTCCCGGATCAGCGCCATACTCGCGCTCTCCGCCGCATCATTTTCCAGATTCAACACAACTATGTAGGGAGTGTCGGTGCCTTTCCGGTTCACAAAGATCAGCAGAATAGCGCCGATAAAAAGAGAGCCGACAACCGCCATCGGAATCAGCCCCGCGCCGATGACAATCCCGGCGGAAATCGACCAGAACAAAAACGTTATGTCGAGGGGTTCCTTGACGGCGGTTCGGAAGCGAACAATGGACAGAGCGCCGACCATGCCCAGCGACAGGACGATATTTGATGTCACCGCGAGAATTATGAGGGTCGTTATCAGGGTCATGCCCACGATTGAGACTCCGAAAGATGCCGAATACATTACCCCGGTGAAAGTCTTTTTGTAGACAAAGAAAATGTACAGTCCGATGGCGAGACTTATCAGTAAAGCCAGCGCTATGTCCAAAAGGGAAAACTCGGCTGCCTTCTCCAGAAAGCTCGACTTAAAAATGTCTTTAAATGTATTTGCCAATGTCATTGTGCGTACCTCCGATTTAATTTCGTCTGTTGTTTAATTTCGTCTGTTGTTGAACTTGTTAATTTGTCCTGCGGTTTAACTTTTTCTATTTCTTTTGCCGTTAAGCTGCTTTTGCCGTTTCAGATGATTCTGGTGGCGGCGTATTTGGAAAATGCCGCGTGTCTTCTGTTGGGGAGCGCCACTAATCCGCGAATCAGCTCGGGCAGGAAATTGTCATATTTGACCTCAAGGATATAAACCTCCGGGAGTGGGACGGGCAGAGGCTGCGGGGACAAAAAATCGCGGATGTTGCTTCCGGTGCGCAGATCATAATCCAAGGTAAGACGCACATTACCCGGGACATAAAAAAACGCCTCGCGCTGATAATCCACTACGGTCGCGGGGCGCAGTTGCTGATAACGCATTTTGGCGTACAGCTCCAGGCACAGAGGCGCACCGTTGGCTTTCAACACTTCCGGATCTCCGTCCAGGAGGCGCACGCATTCACTGCTCGCTATAACGATGCTCTTCTTAAAGCACAGGCCGTTATGCTTGCTCTTCTTTTCCAGACGAATGAAAGATGTATCGTTGTTGTACAGTCGTAGGCGGAATTTTTCCCGTCCGTCCACACCGTCGATTTTTTCAAACAGTGCCCGGTCATTGTAATTGTCGAAATAAAGGCTTTTGACGCGATAGCCGTTTCCGGCCGTCGCATGTTCATCGATCTCCGTCACGAGCGGCAGGCGTGACCTGAGCTGCAACATATCGCAATAGTTTATGAGATGCTTCAGTTCGTGCCTGCCTTGAGGTTCGCGCATTGATCCCACTCCCTTACTGAGGAATGAGTGCATGGTAAACCTCTTAACTGAAGTTCATATGTGGACTATCTGAATTTTAGCTGAACTTTTGGCTATGTCCCTAGCTTTTTGGTTGGCTACGGAGTCGGCTTGCCCGGCTTTTTCGTCGGCTACGGAGTCGGCTTGCCCGGCGTCTTCGTCGGTTTAGGAGTGGGCGTCGGTGTCGGCTGGGCGGTAGGTCTCTTCGTCGGCGTAGCGCTCGGAGTTCCGGTCGGGTGGGCGGTCGGCGTTCCTGTCGGCTGCGCGCTCGACGTCGGATCCGTAACCTCTGTCGGCAGAGTCGGCGTCGGCGCCAACTCATTATGCACATGGCAGATCTCGTGTGGTAGCAAGGGTGAATCCTCAGGGAAATGCTCGGGGTAGATTCCCCACTCCGGGCAATCCGGTCCGGGCAGTTGTCCCGATTCCGCGCAGATCTTCACCTCAACAATATTAGGCGGCCGCACAAACTCTTTAGGCTCCAGATCGGCGTGAACCCGATTCATAACCTGGAACCAGACGTGCTTGGTCTGATCTTCATTCTCCTCATGAACCGGTGTTCTCTTAATTCTGTTGTCAAAGCCCAGCCACACAGCCCCGGTATAATACGGGGTGTAGGCGCAGAGCCACTTATCCATCTTGTCCTGAGTCGTTCCCGTCTTGGCGGCGGTCGGAATAGTCTGGCCGGCGGCGTTCTTCACGGGACCGTAGGCGACACACGAACCGTAAGCCCAGAAGGCATGCACTCCCCGGACGGCCTCCTCCAAGATGCTCGTCATCATGTAGGCGGTCGAGGGCTTAAATACCTGCGTCGGCTGCGGATCCTTCTCCAAAATAACCCGCCCTTTGCGGTCCTCCACCTTTGTATAACTGTACGGCTTGCGGAAGAGACCGTTGCTGGGGAAGGTGGCGTAGCCAGCGGCCATCTCCAGCGGCGACATTCCCCGCTGCGGCGAGCCCATCGCCAAAGCAAGCTGCACCTGGTCTTTGCGGCGATCGATGCCGAGGCGATACAAGTAGTACTTGCCGGTCTCGACGCCGACCGTAGCCATCGTCTTAACCGCCGGCACGTTGGCCGAAACTTTGAGCGCAAAGCGTACGTTTAGCAGCCCCAAATAAGGCGGGTTAGTATAGCTGTTCGTCGGCCAAATCTTGTCCGGGTTGTCGGGATCCAGCCGCGATTCATCGTCCAGTAGCATCGATGCTCCGGTCATTAGACCCAGCTCGAGCGCCGGCCCGTACACCGCCAGCGGCTTAATCGACGAGCCGGGTTGCCGCGCGATATCCGTCCCGCGACTCAGCACGAGATTGGCGCGCTTCGGTCCCACGCCGCCGCCGATCCCGGCAATCGCCCCGGTCTCGTTATTAATTATCACCATGCCGCCCTCGGGCTGCTCCGGCGCATCGAAGTAACGCTCCGGCCGCCTGGCAAAATTCCTCACATCGCCAAAGACCGTATCGATCGAGCGTTGCACGGTCGGCTCCATCGTCGTATAAATCTTCAGCCCCCCGCTACTCACCATTTGGCGCGCCATAACGCGGGAAACACCCGCAGCTTCGAGATCCCTCACGACCTCCTTCAGCGCGTACTCCACGAAGTACGAGTTGATATGCGTACCGGCGGTCAGCATGCTGTCGAAAACGAACTCGAGATCCGTGTTCATGGCGTCGTCATATTCTTTTTTGGTGATCATGCCGAGCTGCGCCATCTTGCCGAGCACGATCCGCTGGCGGCGCAGAGCATTGCGCCGGCCGACCTCGGTCTTGGGGTTAAAGAACGAAGGCGCCCGCGGAATCCCGGCCAGCAGCGCACATTCAGGTAGCGTCAGATCCTTCGCGTGCTTGCCGAAATAACCCTGCGCCGCCGTCTCTATTCCGACGAAGTTGTTCCCCATCGGCACCAGGTTCAGGTAATACTCCATGATCGTATTCTTAGAAAGCTGTTCGTTCAGCATTATCGCCCGATACCACTCCTGAACTTTGCGCTGGCTCGAGCGCCGGTCATTCCCAGTGATGAGTTTGATGGTCTGCTGCACTATGGTCGATCCGCCGTGAGTCGGCGAACCGCTGTTGATAACGGCGGACACCAACGCGCTGGCGATGCGCTTCGGGTCGATACCTATATGGTCGTAGAAACGCTCATCCTCAATCGCGATAAAGGCCTTGGCCACATAAGTGTCGGCAATGTCGGCATAGGCAATATTCTGGCGGTCGATATTCATCGTTCCGGTCTGGCGCGAAAGCAGATTCCCTTCGCTGTCGTAGACCAGGGACGTCTCGACGCCAGAAGTCATCAGGTTGGCCGGGATCGGTTCCGTTGAACGGACATAGCCGTAAATCATCCCCACGCCGAAGCCGGCGATCAGTAGCACAACGGCTAAAATCAGGACTAGTGTGGTACGGATGATACGGCCGAATGTGCGACCCACAACTTGGGAAAAACGCCGATCATAGGAGGTATATTGCGGACGTCCGCTCAAATTTTTGCGGAGTAAATTGTAATTATGGTAAAGGTGTTGCTCGACGGCATCGTGAACTTCGGGGGTCAGTGGAGCGGGCGGCGGGGACGGCGGCAAAATGAAGCCGTTTCCGGGCCGGACGGTCCGGGGCGGCGGGTAGGCGCCGGTAGTTGGCGGGACGTACGCTCCGGGTGCGCCATATGCGGCGGGTTCTCCGGGTGCTCCAGTCGGCGACCCGAATGGATGTACGCGGTGCGTGTCTCTACCGTGAGCGGCGGCATCGCGATGTACCAGATCATAGGGCGAAAAGCGCGTTGTCTGACCTGCTTCTTCCGAAAGATATCCGGACTCCGTGATTTCGTCTACGCGGATGGGCACACTACGCATTGTCTCAACCTGCCGTCGCGGATGCCGGCGCATTGCAGGCTCGACGTTTTGCGTAGGCTCAGTTCTCGGCGCAGGCTCGGCGCTCGGCGCAGGTTCAACACTCGGCGCAGGCTCGGCGCTCGGCGCAGGCTCAGCGCTCGGCGCAGGATCAACGCTCGGCGCAGGATCAACGCTCGGCGCAGGTTCGACGCTCGGCGCAGGTTCAACACTCGGCGCAGGCTCGGCGCTCGGCGCAGGCGGCACATAAATCCGGCGACGCCGCCGACGTTCAAGCTTCGGACTTTCACCCCGTTCGAGGCGGTTGCTATTTTGCGATCCCTTTTCGTCCATAATGCCTGAATTGTACCACCTTAGCCCTACGCACTGCAAAGCTACAGGCTCTCGGCAAGCATAGCGCCGCGGATTCTTCGGCCCCCGCCAAGCACCAAGTTGTGGATTATATAGGCCTCCGTCGGACGCAAAGCTTCGGACGCATAAGACGATGGTTTTCATGTTTGTCTGGTTCTGCATCCGCAACTTCCGTCTCCGTGCCGAGGACCTCGGCAATTTCGCAACTTGTGTGAAAAGCGATAGCGGAATCGACAAACAGCACGATATAGATGTGGCGGCCGAGTGAATTTGTAGTATTATTGCCACATGAATAAAGCGATTTTGAACATTCGCGATCTGACGCTCCGCGGCCAGGGCATCGGTCAAGCCGAAGCAGGTGAGCGGGTTTTCTTTGTTGACGGAGCTCTTCCCGGCGAAGTTGTTGAGGCAGAGCTTTACAAACGGCGAAGCAACTATAATGTTGCTCGTCTGACGCGCATTATTCATCCGTCACCGGAACGGATCTCACCCACTTGCCCGGTTTTCCCCGAGTGCGGGGGCTGTCAATTGCGCCACCTTTCTTATCCCGCCCAGCTTCGTTGGAAAGAGCAACACCTCTGTAATACTTTCAAAAGTGTCGCGGGAATCGACTTAAAAGCGGATAGTGCCAATACCATAGCGGGCGGCGAAGCTGTGGCAAATGGCGGTTCCGACACAAGCGGAACTCCCTCAATAAATGCGGAGGGCATTTGTCTGCGTCCGATTATCGGTATGAATGAGCCGTACGGTTACCGCACTAAGGTTCAATTCCCCGTCGGCGGCAGTGCCGAAAATCCGTGCATGGGCTTTTACCGTCGCAACAGTCGCGAAATTGTCCCGGCGATTGTCTGTGATGTGCAGCAACCCGTTGCCAATCGTTTGCGCGAAGTTGTTCTCGATTTGATTCGCGTCTCCGGTATGGAGCCGTGGGATGAGGAGCGACAAAGCGGTTTGATTCGCCATTTCATGGTGCGTTGCGGCGCCAACACCGGCGATGTGATGGCAATTGTTGTTGTGCAAGGCAACGAGATTCCGCCGCTCGACGGATGGTTTGAGCAGCTGGCGGCCGCCGTGGCGGAATTCAGTACCACGGAAGAAGCGGCAAATAACGCAGGTGCCACAAATGCCACTAATACACAGCCGAGCCCGCGCCTGAAGTTGCGTTGTTTCGGGGTAAATCTCCATCCCGGTCGCAACAATGTTGTTCTCGGTCGCGAAACGCGGATCCTTGGCGGCGACCCGTACATTGAAGAAATCATCAACGGTGTTCGTTATCGTCTCTCGCCCGGGGCATTTTTCCAAGTAAATCCACGTCAGGCTACCGTACTCTACGACCAGGTTCTTCGCCTGCTCGGGGACAGCGAGCAAGTGCGGAATAACGGCGATCTCCAAGTAGTAAACGGCGGGCGGACGGAGGCGGTGATCGTCGATCTCTACTGCGGAACCGGGGCGATTACTTTGCAGGTGGCGGCCAACTTTGCCGGAGAAAACGGCAACGCTGGCTTTTCCGGTGAGGGTAACAACGACGATATTGCAGGAGAGAGTGGCAAAGACGATGTTGCCGTGGAGAATAACAACGCCGGGCTTTTCGGGAAGAAGCAGCCTTATGTCATCGGCGTGGATAATGTTGCGGTTAGCATCGCGGATGCTCGAGCCAACGCCGAACGTAATGGGCTGGCAGATTGTACGGAATTTCACGTCGCTGATGCCGGTGTCTGGCTGTCCACCCGAGTGGCAGAGGGGCTGACGGTGTCGGCGGTGATCGTTGACCCGCCGCGTAGCGGACTCGAACCGCAGCTGATTGATACTCTCAACACCGTTGCGTCGAGTTCGCACGCTCCGGAACGACTGATCTACGTCTCCTGCAATCCGGCTACACTCGCCCGCGACATCGCGCTTCTGATGCCGCATTGGCAGGTAAGGGAAATTCAACCGGTCGACATGTTTCCTCTCACAACGCACGTTGAGTCGGTAGTTTTGCTTTCACGTTATTAATCTTTGATAATTTCACCCCCATAACTAACCAGTGAATATTTCACTCCCTCTGTTCATGAGTCGCTCGTAATGGTAAGCATCTGACGAGCCGCAGACCTTTTTTTTGTTTTTCGTCTATTTCGCCTATTTTGCCTATTTTGCCTATTTTTACCCCCAATTTTTCAGATCCGGCACCCTACCTCTTTCTCAGAAATCTCCTCTTCCCCAGAAATGCAGATCCGACACCTTGCCTTTTCCCGGAAATGCAGATCCGACACTCCCCTCCCCCGTTATTCCGCTGCTCCTTTCCAGAAATGCAGATTCGGCACCCTACCGAAGGTGCCGGGAATAAAAATTTGGCTTTAGGGGGAACCCAGAGAAGGGTCGAAACTGAAAAATTGACTTTAGGGGGAGGGCGGAGGGGGTCGGAACTGAAAAATTGACTTTAGGGGGAGGGCAGAGAAGGAGAGCCGGGAACAATTGGAGGGGGGGATGAAATATTCACCGGTTATTGACAGCCAAGCTCTTTTTGAATTTTCGTAAAATTTTCCGGTATTCTCGCTGTCGGTTTCGCCAGGCTTTAACAGTCTTTTACTTTTTAGCAAGAATATATTATGCCATAACGTACTATTGCATAATGCAATGTTGTCTGTTATATTGTTCTTGAGGTGGTGGATATGCGTTTTATTGGCAGAGAATATGAATTGTCTGAACTTAATCGCGAGTATGACAAAGATCGTTTTTCCATGGTTGTCATCTATGGGAGACGGAGGGTTGGGAAAACTTATCTGATTCAAGAATTCCTCAAGGATAAAAATGGATATTATTTTGTTGGCCTGGAGTCGAACAATATCGTTAACCTTAATTTGCTATCTAAGGCAATTTACCAGGCTTGCGGCAATTTGAAGGGACTGCCGGATTTTGCCAGCTTTGAGAACGCCTTTAGGTATTTGTTTGAATACACCCTGACTCGGCGGATTGTATTTGTTATTGACGAATACCCCTATCTGGCCATGTCAACGCCTTATATTTCTTCAATGCTCCAAAGCTTTATTGACCAATACAAGGAAAAAAGCCGACTTTTTCTCATCCTATGCGGCTCATCCATGAGCTTTATGGAAGAACAGGTGTTAGGTTATAAGAGCCCCCTTTATGGACGCAGAAGCTGTCAATTGAAGATCCGGCCCTTTAATTATCTGGATTCGGCTGAGTTTGTGCCTTCTTATTCTAATCGGGACAAGGCTATTGTTTATGGGCTTACCGGCGGAATTGCGGAATATTTGACCTTTTTTGATGACCAAATCCCTTTGAGAGAAAACATCATCCGCATTTTCCTCAAGACCTCCGGCAGGCTGTACGAGGAACCGGCCAACTTATTGAAACAGGAATTGCGGGAGCCAAGGACTTATAACGACATTCTCTTTGCTATTTCATCAGGTGCCAGTCGGATGAACGAGATCGCGACCAGACTGGGGGTGGCTTCGGGCGGCTTAAATCACTATCTGAATGCGCTCATTGATTTGGGCATTGTAGAGAAGAAAACCCCTGTCCTGAACCGAAAAACAAGGAGGCCGCTCTATGCCATCAAAGATACGATGTTTGTATTTTGGCATCGCTTTGTCCAGCCTAATCTCAATATGATCAACTTGGATCTGGGTGAGATGGTTTATGAAAAGCATGTTGCCCCGTGTCTGAATGACTACATGGGTTCGGTTTTTGAAAAAATCACCGGCGAATATTTCGAAGAGCGACTGAAGCAGGGTACAGCCCCCTTCATTCCTGTCGATTACGGCAATTGGTGGGGTAGTGACAAGCGTTTAAGACAAGAATCGGAGATTGACATGATCGCTTACAGCAAGGATAACGCCTTTCTCTTTGTCGAAGCCAAATGGAATAACAGCAAGGTCAAACAAAGTGTCTTGAATCGCTTAATTGACCAATCCTTCAACTTCCCTTTCAGCGAAGCAACTTATTGGGTCACCAGCCTATCGGGATTTGAAAATATAAGTCATGAAAACAATGTAGAACTTATTGAATTGGGAGATATGTATGGATAGCGTGGAAGCACGGCCACGCTCTCTATTTGCTTTGAACAACATCCGGGATTGGAGATTTATCGAATTCCCCGGCGAAAGACCTGCTTTTTTACCTTTTCCTTACCTTTTCCTTACTCATTTATGCGTCAAAGAGGCGCAGTATGCGTCAGGGATTAGTGGATAGTATGGCGTCAGGAACCGACAGGTATTATGCGTCCGGATCCGGCAGGAGGCAGTAGGTAATATGAGTAAAGAGATCATTGTGTGCAAAAATATTCGCAAGATATACCGCACAGATAAAGAAACCGCAGTCCGCGCCGCTGATATTTCCGCGTTTTCGGTCACGGCGGGCGAGTTTACGATTATTATGGGTGATTCCGGCTCCGGAAAATCAACCCTCCTCTATCTGTTAAGCGGTCTCGAAAAGGTCACCGACGGAGAGATCAATATTATGGGGCATGATATTGAGAAGATGAACGAAACACAACTCGCTCTCTGGCGCCGCAACCATGTCGGCTTTGTGTTTCAGAACATCCATCTCATCCCTTCAATGACGCTGCTGGAAAATATATTATTCACCGGATATCTGGTCTCAAGTGACAAGGAGAAGGTGAAAGAAAAGGCGGACCATCTCCTGGCGACATTTTCGCTGAGCGATCAGGCGCAGAAGTATCCGGCGCAAATGTCCGGCGGACAGCAACAGCGCGGGGCAATCGCACGTGCGTTGATTAATTCTCCCGACATCCTTTTCGCCGATGAACCAACCGGTAGCCTCAACTCTGCCAGCGGTAAAAATGTCATGGAAACCCTGGCCGAACTGAACAGAAACGGACAGACGATCATTATGGTGACGCACGATCATAAGCTGGCCGCATACGGCAATCGTGTTGTCTTTATTCGCGACGGAAAGATCTTGAGCGAGTTGACCATGGACCCCGACACGCCGATGGCCGAACGTGAATCCGAATTGTTCAAATGGCTGATGGGGAAGGGGTGGTAAGCTTTGAAAAGCATGTTCATTGCCCTAAAGTCTAACCTGCGCAAAAAAATAGCCAATAATATTCTGGTCGGACTCGTTATAGCTGTCTGTTCAATCATTATGATTACGGGCTTTTCAACCCTCGGCGGGGTCACCGAAGCATTTGGCAAAATGTCAGCTACGCTGAAAATCCCCCATCTTTTGATCACTTTCCCCAACCAAATGTATGACCCGGCGGAGGTGCGGAGCTGGTGGGTAGAGTACGATCAAACGGAAGTCATTTCCGAAGCCCGCAGAACCACCGAGCCGCGCAGTGTCATTGTCAACGGTGAGGAATTGAAGAACTATAGCGACAGCCTGTATTTTTCGGTCATGGAAGAGGGTGCGGAAACCGACCTCATAAAGAGCAATTCCGGCAGTAGCCTGAAGGCGCCGTCCGCGGGTTGCATGTGGATCCCGACAGGTTACGCGAATTCACACAAAGTGTCCGTCGGCGATACGATTCAGGTAAAAAAAGGCAATGAATATATAAAAATCAAAGTCGAAGATATTGTCGTTGATTCTTACTACAGTAGCGGCTTCATTCAGCCGACCAGATGCTGGGTCAATGCGGGAACATTTGACGAGCTTAAGGAGAGCGATTTGAGTTCCGTCTCCGTCCGGCTGAAAGACGCGAATTTTATTGACGCGGCGTGGAAAAAGTACACGGAGCAGTATGATGCCGCTTTTTCGGGTTCCATGCTGGATTATAAGGGCGTTCGGTTCGCCAACCTGATCATGCCGAGCATTATCAGCGGAGTCCTGCTTCTCTTTTCGCTGATCATTCTTTTTATCACGCTTTATGTCGTTTCCTCAATCATCTCAATGGTGATCCTCGCGGACTTCACGACGATAGGTGTACTGAAATCGCTGGGCTTCACTCCGCGAAATATCATCCTCCTTTACATTCTGCAGTACGGCGGAATCGGCCTGATCGCGACTTTGGTCGGAAGCATCTGCAGCATCTTCACAAGCAGATTGCTCATCGGCAACTTCTCCGCGTCAATGGGCATGGACATTTTCTCTGTTTCGCTGGTTATCCGTTCCATTATATTGAGTTTTGCTCTGATTATGCTGATTCTGCTTATCACTGTGTATTTTTGCGCGAAAAAGGCCGGTAAGATCGATGCCGCGCAGGCAATCCGCTTCGGCAGACCGAAAGATAAGCAACAATTCAAACGTAAAAGTTCGAATCTGTTTTCCCGCGTCAGTTCTCCGCCGTGGCTCTTGGCGATCCGTCAGAGTACTATGTTTCGCAGGAAGCTGCTCGTTACCGCCATCTGCTTCATAACCACGGTTTTTGTCCTTGTCTTTTCGATCAACATCTATTTCTCTATCACGAACATGGCGAATCAGCCGTCACCATGGGGCTTTTTTGTGAGCGACTTGACACTTGAAGTGGAAGAAAATTCAGATGTTTCCGTTGCCGAAATTACCGCGGACCCGCGCGTCAAAACATGTGCTGCCGTGCAAGAATATCTCCATGCGGTTATCCCCGCTACCACAGAACAAGCCGCGACCAACGTCATGGGTACCGTCTTTGACGGTGATATGGATACTTTCGGCTTTGCCAATGTTGAGGGGCGCAATCCTCGGACAGATACGGAAATCTCCATCGGCATCGCTACCGCAAAGAACTATCATCTATCCATCGGCGATACCTTCTTACTCAGTCTTCACAATAAGGAAGTTGAATATACCATCTGCGGCATTTTTCAGTGTGTCGTCGGCCAGGGCAACGGATATCGCCTGCAGTTATCCGCCGCCAGGAAAGCCGACGCGGATTTCCAATGTCCGCAGTACGCGCTGCAACTGTTCGACTCCTCCGATGACAGCGTTGCCGCTTTCAAGCAGGACTTTGAGAACAAAGGCGGCGTCACATTATCGGCCTCCAAGGAAAATATTATGAAAAACATGGGGTCCGTCATCAGCGGCGTCAGTCTCGGCGTGGCGATGATGTCCGTCATGTTCGTAGTTATTCTGATAGTTATTCTGTACAACATCCTAGTACTTTGCATCTCAAATGAAAAGGTTGTTTACGGGGTCATAAAGGTCTCCGGAATGACTCCAAAGCAGATTCACCAGTCCATTATTTACCGGACGGGCAGTCTCTTCGTCATCAGTGCTGTCCTTGGTGTTCCGCTGAGCATCGTCACAACGCCGAAAATCATGAATGTGTTTATGTCAAGCATGGGTATCCTGCAGTACCCGATCTCATTCAACATCGGATATTCCCTCATCGCGGTTTTGGCTTTGTTTGTTTTGATTATCCTCACCTCTCTGATTCCCGCCCATTTCTACACAGACATAAGCCCCCGTGCACTGCTATCGGAATGAGCATACGGTAGTGGACAACCGGCGGTGCCTATAGTGCGCATGGTGCGACTCGCACGGTATCAATAGCCGGTGAATATTTCACCGGCCAATTGCTTCCGGGCCCTCCCCGACCTCGCCCTAAAGCCAAATTTTCAGATCCGGCACCTTCGGCAGGGTGTCGGATCTGCATTCCTGGGGAGGAACAGCGGAAAACCCGGCGAGGAACTATTCCGCAACCCGTTTTTTAGTTCCGACACCCTATAAAAACTCCTCCCAGCCA
>JAAZJE010000105.1 GCA_012800515.1 Clostridiaceae bacterium | reverse complement strand
CATGGCATATTCCAGTGTCAGTACCGCTCCGCCGACAACAATTTTGCACCAGGGGGCTTGCTCTCGCAACAGGCGGATTGTTTCCTCCATGGCGGGGACAGTGGTGGTCATAAGTGCCGAAAGGCCGACAATGGGAGCTCTATGTTCAATGACTGCGTCGACTACCGTCTGGCATGGTACGTCCTTACCGAGGTCAATGACATTAAATCCGTAATTTGAAAGCAAAAGCTTGACGATATTTTTCCCGATATCGTGTATATCGCCCTTTACGGTAGCGATGACAAAGCAGCCTTTGGTGGCGGGTGCGCTGCCGGACCTGACGGTAAATTCCTTTATTTTTTCAAAGGCGCTTTTTGCGGCTTCGGCGCTCATTAAAAGTTGCGGCAGATAAAGCGTTTTGTTTTCAAATCCCTCTCCGACAATATTAAGCGCCGGGATGATTTCATTGTTGACAATATCCAGGTAGGGTGTGGTTTTAAGCAAATCCGCAGTACATGTAGCGGCCTGCTCCTTAAGACCTTTAATTATCGCGTATTGCAACTCGGAAGCGATTTCCGTTTCGGTTGCCGCCTTTTTGCGGGTTGAGGGTCGGGCCGTGACAGTGAACGAATCGGCGGCGGCAATGTATTCTGCGCAGTTTTCGTCCAGGCCGGCTAGCGCTCTGTAGGTGTAATAGACTTTCATCATTTCGGCGGAATGCGGGTTCATAATGGCGGCGCTGAGTCCTTTGGCCAAGCTGAGGGCAAAGAAGGTGCTGTTCACCGCGTCTCTGTTGGGCAGTCCGAAGGAAACGTTGGAAACGCCCAGAGAGGTGTGACAGCCGAGCTCGTTTCTGATGCGATTAAGCGCTTCGAGCGTTACCTGCGCGGCGGAACTGTCCGCGCTGATCGTCATAGTCAGCGTGTCGAAGATAATGTCTTTTTTACTTATTCCGTAAGTCGCGGCAGTTTTTAGAATTTTTTTGGCGATTTCCACTCTGTCGGAAGCAGTATCCGGTATGCCGTTGTCATCAAGTGTTAAGGCAACTGCCACGCCGCCGTATTTTTTCATGAGTGGGAAGACCGCCTTCATGCTTTCTTCGCTACCGTTGACGGAGTTTATCATCGCTTTACCGTTATATATACGTAGCGCGGCCTCCATCGCATTTGTGTTCGATGTGTCTATTTGTAAGGGAAGATCGGAAACCGCCTGCAACTCCGAAACAGTGTTGACAAGCATCGTTGTCTCATCGATGTCGGGTATACCTACGTTAACGTCCAGTATATGCACGCCTTTTTCCTGCTGTCTTATACCTTCGGACAAAATGTAGTCCATATCATTTTCCAGCAACGCTTGCTTGAAACGCTTTTTTCCGGTGGGGTTTATCCGCTCCCCAATGAGAATAGGCGCGTCGTCGAAGTCGAAAATGACGGCGTGAGTGTATGAAGAAACAACGGTCAGATTTTTGTCGGCTACGGGCAGCGCGGGCAGTTCGTCGGTTTTGGCAACCAGCGCCTTTATGTATTCAGGCGTTGTGCCGCAGCAGCCGCCGAATATACGAACGCCTTTTTTAACGAGCGCCGCCACGTCTGCGGCGAATTCCTCCGCTTCCACATCGAAAACGGTATTCCCGTCGACCAATCTCGGCAGACCGGCATTGGGTTTTAAAGCCACGGGAACCGAAGCGTATTCGAGCAGTTCTTCGACAACGCCCGCCAGCTGCTTAGGTCCCAGGGAACAGTTGGCGCCGACGGCATCCGCCCCCATGCCTTCAAGTAAGGCGACCATCGCGGCGGGAGAGGCACCAGTCATCAGTTTCCCGTCCTCGCTGTAAGCGTTTGTCACAATAACCGGAAGATCGCAGTTTTCCTTTACGGCCAGCAGTGCCGCCTTTGCTTCGTAAGCATCGTTCATGGTTTCGACCAAAACGAGGTCGGCCCCGTACTGAGCGCCGAACTTTACCGTTTGCGCGAAAATAGCGACGGCGTCCTCAAAATTCAGATCTCCGAGCGGCTTCAGCATCTTGCCGGACGGCCCGATATCGAGAGCGATGAACTTCGGTTCCCGCGATGTGCTCATTGCCCGTGCCGCCCGGGCGTTTTCCATCGCGGCTTTGATAACGGCTTCGAGTTCTTCAATATCAAATTTTAATAAGTTGGCGCCGAAAGTATTCGCGCAAATCACGTTACTGCCGGCATCGAAATATTGTCGATGAATATCTATGACGATGTCGGGGCGGGAGATATTCCAGGTTTCCGGCTTTTCTCCGGGTTTTAAGCCCAGCGCCTGTAAATATGTACCGAATCCTCCGTCGAGGCAGACATTATTTGTTTTTAAAAACTCTGAGAAATTCACGTTATCATTCCTCCCCATCCGAGCGTGAACCCTTTACGACAATGCCGACTCATTCCGATTGCGAATTCTGTCCGGCAATTCCGTCGACTTCCGGGCGCGAACTTTTTCCGACAATCCCGACGAATGCGGTAACGGATTTTGCGGGGGACATAAGCAGGCTGTCATTGAGGCTCAGCCCGATCTTTCGCGGACAGTCAAGAACCGCAAAAATATCTCTTTGCGTCGACAGCGACAGATCGCCGAAGCCGGGGCTGAAACGCGGCTTTAGACTTACATTATTTCCCAGCGCGAAATCTTCGCAAAATTCATCGCACAGCGCTTCTACACGCTCGCCCCCCAAAGCATCCATCATCACGGATCTGGTCGGGGAAATTCGGCCGTACTTCGCAATCAGCCGATCAATTCCGACGCCCACTGTCGCGGCAAAGATGAGCACGCTGTCACAAGCAGCGAGATTTTTCGCAAGATAGGACGACTGCACGGAAAATACGCCGAAATCGCATCGGCCGTCGT
>JAAZJE010000104.1 GCA_012800515.1 Clostridiaceae bacterium | reverse complement strand
CGGAAGGCGACGCGGCGGTTTCGACCGCTCCCGTGGCCGGTCTGGCGGACGATTTGCGGGATTTCCTGACGGAAGAGTTCTTCTAAGGCTTGTTCATTTGCTATTTTGCGCTATCCGTCGCAAAATAGGCTCATGAAACCAGATGAGGTGTTATTGTGATTACGGCAGAATTATTAGCGCGAAAAATCAGTCAGCTGGGAATCAGATTCGTCACCGGAATTCCGGATTCGTCTTTGAGTTCATTTTGCGAATATCTGGACGCCGACCCGCACGGCTTGTTCGATCATGTCGTGCCCCATAACGAAGGCGCGGCGGCGGCTCTGGCGATGGGACATTTTATGGGAACCGGGCATCCGGCGGCCGTGTATATGCAGAACAGCGGGCTGGGAAATATTGTCAATCCGCTGACTTCATTGTTACATCAGAAAGTGTATTCCGTACCGGCGCTGTATATCATCGGCTGGCGGGGCGAGCCCGGGCGACCGGATGAGCCGCAGCACAGATTCATGGGCGCGATTACGCCGGATCTGTGCCGTCTGCTCGATTTGACGGTCGGTATTTTGCGGCGTGAGGCGGCGGCTGAGGATCTGGATGATTTGTTCGCGACGATCGCGAAAACGCTGGCGGAACGCAAATCCTATGCCCTGATCGTTCAGCCGGGCGCTTTGGCGAAGTCGGAGAGCGCGTATCGTCCGGTAGTGGCGCAAGTAGCGGCCGAACTCAGCCGGGAAGCGGCGATCGGGATTGTGCGGGCGCAGTTGGAGCCGACGGACGCGGTGATCGCGACGACCGGGAAGACGGGGCGCGAGCTTTATGAGATTTATAAGAGCGAGGGCGAGAATCACGCTCAGGCCTTTTTGACGGTCGGCGGCATGGGCCACGCGGCGATGATCGCGGCCGGCTTCGCGATGACGCAGCCCGAGAAGCGGGTCTGGTGTCTGGACGGCGACGGCGCGGTGCTGATGCATATGGGTAGTCTGCCCTGTTTGGCGCGGTGGAACGGCCGGCTTAATAAATATGTACATATTATTCTCAATAACGGTATTCATGACTCGGTCGGAGGAATGCCGATCGGGGCTCCGGAGCTGGATTGGCGGGCACAGGCGCGGGCGGCGGGCTATCGGCTGACGTTGCGGGCTGCGACGGCGGCGGAGTTGAAGGAGGCTTTGAGCGCGGCGCGGGTTGCGGACGGTCCGATCCTGATTGAAGTTATAGTGTGTCCCGGCGCCCGGGCGGATTTGGGACGGCCGAAGGAGAGCGCGCTGACCAATATCAATGAGTTTATGAATTATCACGGGGTGCGGCTCGAGGCCCATCCGGAAGAAGAATATCTCGTTCTGAGCAAGGATGAAAAGACGGATTTGACTGTTCTGCCGGGCCGGGATATGCCCGAGGTATTTACCTGCTTTACGACGGACGTGATACATGAGGGGCATCTCAATTTGCTGCGCCGGGCCAAGGAGTACGGTCGGGTGACGGTCGGAGTGCTGGTCGACGAGGCGGCGGTACAGTTCAGCCGTTTCCCGACGATCAGTTACGAGGAACGCTTCGCGATGGTCGCGGCTTTGCCGGAAGTAGATCGGGTGATGGTGCAACATGATCTGATGTACGACGATGTGTTCGAGCGTTTTCAGCCGGATATTGTGATTCACGGCGACAATTGGCGGAGTGGCTTCCTGAAGACGATTCGCGATCATGTGGAGCGGCAGCTCGGCGAATGGGGCGGGCGGATTATCGACGTGCCCTATACGCACGATCCCAAGGTGAAGCAGATTGAGCGGCGCTATTACGACCGTCTGGCGATGCCGGAACTGCGACGCGGACGACTGCGCAAGTTGTTGAAGCTGCGGCCGCTGGTCAAGGTGCTCGAGGCGCATAACGGCCTGACCGGACTGATCGTGGAAAAGACGGTTGTGGCGGCGGACGGGCGTTTGGATCAGTTTGACGCGATTTGGGTGTCGAGTCTCTGCGATTCGACAGCGCGCGGCAAGCCCGATATTGAACTGGTGG
>JAAZJE010000103.1 GCA_012800515.1 Clostridiaceae bacterium | reverse complement strand
GTAGACGATAGCGATTTCCACCGACTTTTCGAAGCCGAACTCTGCCTTGAACTTGATAAACGACTGGCCTTCTTCATTAAAGCGGAAACCCAGTCCGAGACCGATGTGATAGATCCAGATATTGCCCACCAGGGTGTCCGGATAGCCCAAATACAGGCCAAAAAGTTTCGGACTGAACTCAAAGCCCATACTGCCGTACACTCGCACACCCACTATATCGATATCTTCCAAGGTAACATTGAAGCTGAAGTAGCGCTCCGGATGACGGTACACAATCACGACCGTCCCGATCTTACGGTAGGCGCTGCCGCCCACTATGGCGCCGACATCGACCGGGGCGTACAACTCGCCGCCCGCCACCACGCTGGGACCGGGCTCAAAGCCGAAGTAGAAATCCTCGACCCGGCAGAGTTTGCCGATCTCCATGCTACCTCGGATTGCCGCGGCGAAGCTCCCCGAGGCGTCGGTATTGACCCGCAGATTGTCGATATAGGCGTCCATTGCCGCCTTATCGGTCGGGAAAACATAGTGCTCCTTCTCATCCCGTTCGACAACCATATTGGATACGACTATGCCGCCAAAATTCTCCAGTTTGCCGCCTCCGAACGAGATGGTCTTGAATCCTTCTTTGGGTACAAGGCCGACGGCGAAGTAACAACGTTTGTTGTTCAAGTCATAGCCGAAGCGGGTCTTAGTCTGTACCGGCAGAGCTTCGAGTTGACCCAGATAGTTCAAGTCAAGTTCCGTGGTGTCGAATTCGATCGTGCCGGGCATGGAGAAATCTCCCGAATCGCCCAACTCGCCGGCATAGACCGGCACGACTCCCGGAACGGTCTCGGTCGGCGGCGCTGAGCGGCTTCGCAGCAGAGCTTCGGCGCTGGCGGCCCGCACCTGACCGTTCTTAACCAGCTTCGGCACCAATACGCCCTTGACGTCAATACAGCCGTCGAAGGAAGCGGTCAGAACCGTCGACGATTTATCGTAAATCACCTTGGGTTCCTCAGCCTCGGTAGCTTTGGAATACTCCATGATCACTTCGTCGGTCGATTCCTGCCCGATCGGGATCGTCTCCGAGAGAACCGTGGAGCCGGCCAGAATCAGATGCGTCTTTTCCTTAGGATCGGACTTCTTATCGGCCACCTGATGCACTAATTTGACATTGCGGACCATCATCTCAAAGCCCTGGAATTTAATCGGCACGGGCGACGACAGTACCGCAGAGCCCAGTCTGCCCTGCGGATTGTGCGCCTCGGATGTCATCCACTTATTCGCCGGGATGATCATATCGGTGAACTGCAACTCCTTATCTGTCTGCACCTCACCAACTTTCAGTTGCAGTGAACCGGCAAAGCGCATGCCGTCATGCTCAAGGAAGCCGCTACTGATTATGACGGAGGTGTTCTTGCCCAACGCGCCCTCGAGCTCGGTCGGAGCCACGGAGCAGACGAACTCGCCCGCCTTGTGATCGGTATTATCCTCCTTGTTGGTATAGAGCTTTACATTGACTTCCTTGTTGTTAAACATCTCGAGCTCGACCTTGGCGTTGATTTCGAGATTGATCTTATTGGCGTACATATCCAGCAGGCAGTTATAAACCTTCACATTTTTAAATCCGCCCAGAGCCGAACCGAACTCCGCCGGCGCGCCTTTATCGTTATACAGGTACGTCTGATAATTGAATCCGTTCAGATCGTAGATCATTTCGCCCGGGGCCAGTCTGAAGCTGATCGGCTTACTGTCTTTGGATCTGACAAAGTCGGCTGGCAGGGCCAAGTCACCCTCTCGGACAATCATCCCGACCCAGAAGTCCTCCTGCGTTTCTTTTGGCGTCCGCACATCGGCGGGATTTTCGCCCTCCGCCGCGGCGGGGATATGACTCTCCCGATCCAAATCGAGCGCCACTACTTTAGGTGTCAGAACGATGGCTTGCTCGCGCTGTTTTTTCGTATCCAGACTCCGCTCCGTAATACGCACGGGATCCATTTGCTCCAGGTTATCGGCGGTAAATCCCTTACCCATCCAGTCTTCTTCGACAACGAATTCCACATGAGCACAGTAATCATGCAGTTTCTTGTCGGTCGGCAGAACCAACAACCCCTTGCTCTGAATCTCTTGAGCGTATTTCAGCATCGACTCATCCAATGCTTCGCGCTCCTCTTTACTCAGACTGTCGCTTCCTTTGTTCTGCAAAGCATCCAACTCATTGGTTTCCGGTCGTCCGCCGACATACCGCGCCGGGACACCTTCTCCTTTGTGGGTGGCTTCCTCAAAAGGCAGAACGAAGAAACCTTTAATGGATCCGTCGTTACCGACAACTTCTCCCTTCTTCATATAGAACTTGAAGAAGTAAACCACCAATCCGGCCCCCCCGGGAACGATCAGCTGCAGGAACTGGTCGCGCGGATACTCGTCTCCGAACGGACTGGAGAATTGTCCCGACAGTTGTCCGTCTAAATCGAAGCCCACATTGAAAGGATCGCAGAGGATACCTTCGTTATTTAAGGTTTCCAACGGAGCTTTCATATAGACATTGGCATCGAGAAGGATAAACTTCTCGTCTTCAGGTTTGAATGACATGTGGATCGAAACATTATGTATACTCGTGAAGAGGAACTGTTTGTAGACAAAGTTCGGCAGGGTGCCTGTATTGGCCATCTTCATTTCCGGCGGCGTATCCTTAAGGTCGATATACATCCCCGCGCGGAGAGTCGCCTCCTTGAAGGTAAAGCCGGACAGACTGCCCATCAGATTCTGCGATTCACGGGATGATCTCACCCGGCCGTCGACGCGCGTCGTCTTTCTATCCAGATCAATGATCAGCGTACTTATGGTGACACCGAGTTCGGGCAAATCTACCGGTTCCGCCAGGTACAAAAACCCGCCGATCATATTCGGTATATTTTTTTGTTTGTCTTCAAACTGCCCTTTAGCGACCTGTACCTGAATTCGGCGCGGGGTATCGCTACCGTACGGTGTCCAGTCGATATAAGCCGTACCTTCATAAGTGCCTTTACCCGGTGCTACGTCGGGTATCATGCTGTCTGAGCGCGGACGCGACACGTTCAAGTCATGCACCAGGAAGCTTTCTCCCGCAGAGAGCACCTTGTGGCCGATCAGGCAGCCACTCTTGATCAGATACTCCGTGTCGGACAATTGCGGTCCTTTGCTCGGCCGGAGATCGGGGGTCGCCTTGGCGGGCGGCTTATAGGACAAAGAAACAGTTCCGGATTGCGACGGCGGCGTATACGCGATACCCGAAGTCCTGTACAATATAACCAATCGGCGATCTTCACCGTAAGGATTTCTGGCCACCACATAGAATACGTATTTCCCCAACCGGCAACTTACACTGACAGTCATCCGTCCGCTGTTTCCGTCAATCGTGACCCCTTCCGGAATCACAGGTTGAGCGCCGTCGATAACATCATCAAATAGCTCCAGGGACCAGCTTATGGGTGATGTACCGAAAGCAACCTCAAATTGGACGTGCGTATCACGGCTGTAACCACGAGCCTCAATCCGATAATCGTCTTCCCTTTCCACCAATTCCGGAGCCTGGGGTTCAAACACGTAAAGGTCAAAGCCCACTCTATGCTCCCCGGCCGCATTGACAGCCTTCACTTCGACCGAGAAGATTCCGGCGACTCCCCCCTCGATAACGATTCGGTGCCGATCGGGGTCCAGGCGCAGGACACTCTCATCCACTTCCTCCTCGTTTATCCAGTCCATCGCCCTAAACGTAAATTGCATCGGCTCCGTACCGCTCAAATCGAAGCTGATAAATTGCATCTCTTCGTTACTAAGCAAATTGTATTCCTGCTCCAAACCGCTGATGCGCGGCGGAACAATCTTCGGAGTCGGGGTCGGCTTAGGAGTCGCTGTTGGTTTCGGCGTCGCGGTCGGCTTAGGAGTCGCGGTCGGTTTCGGCGTCGCAGTCGGTTTCGGCGTCGCGGTCGGTTTCGGCGTCGGAGTCGGGGTCGGACTCGGGGTCGGACTCGGGGTCGGACTCGGAGTCGGGCTCGGAGACGGAGTCGGACTCGGCGACGGTGTCGGGCTCGGCAACGCCGGCAACACAGTCGGCGGCGCTTTGATTTCCTTTTGACTGACGACGTGAATGGGGTCCGAGAAATCACTGAGGTAGCCGCCCGTGTCCAAAACACGCACGCGGTACCAATTGTAGCCGTACGCATCACCGCAGTTATCAACCCACTGCGCCTCAAAGAGCAGGGGGCTGGCCTGATAGAATTCTCCGTCCCGCGTTTCACCGCGATAGACAATGTAACCTACCGTGTCGGCGATACACTGCGCTGGTGTCAGCGGCTTCATTTTCGGCAGATCCCAACTCAGATGAATTTCCGTTCCTTCAACACGCGCCTTCAGACCGGTCAGCGGATCGAAGGGTCCTTTGCGCCGCGGCGTCGCCTCGACCGGTTCCGGTCGTCCGGAACCGAGATTATCGTCATTCCAGGCCTGCACCGTATATAAGTATTTGATCCCGTACTCAGCTGTGGTATCGATGATCGAAAGCGGCTTGAGCAGACCGGAGTTTCCTTCTTCACGCTCAACCGTATCCGGATCCGCCGGCAATTCGCCGACCTTCTCCCAGCGCACAAGCTTTACCATTTCACGACTCAAATTCGAATAATCGGCGACGGCCAATGGACCGTATTTGTCGACGATACTCTTGTATGAAGGAAGTAGCGCCGAGGCATCCATCTTTCCGAACTGCGTCAATACCGCGCTCTCGTTATGCCTTACCAGCGTTTTCAGGCGACTCAGGGTATTTAAGCGCTCGCTTCTGCGTGATGAAGCCAACTGTCCCAGTGACAATTTCGTGAGGCCGCCGATGTAAGAGTCCGTCCATTCGCCGCTGGCATAGGCGCTCTTTGCGACCTCTTCGGGCAAGTCTTCCAGACCCTCATCGCCGGGACGCGGAATGGTCGTCCGGTAAATCTCGTAGCGATCGCAGTATTCGACGGCGGAGAAGTTGATCTGCACGCCGTCTTTGCGCGAAAGCGGCACCAGAAGATTCGGAGTGGCCGGCGGCATGGTCGAGGGAACTCGGAAACGATCGACCCTGCCGACGCCACTCTCAACCCCCCACGGAGATACCGACGTCACCCGATAATAGTAGAAACGGGCATGACTCTGGTCGACCGGATCCGTGTATTTGTTTTCGTTCACATTGTCGGCAATCATTGTCCATTGCAGCGTGCTCTCGTCCACCGGCTTTTTGAAAGTCCGAACTTCCGCACGATAGATACGGTAATACTTAACCTGCGGATCATCCGGCACCGGCCATTCGATCTCGACATAACCCGCCGTCAAAATATCCCCGGCAAAATTCCAGTCCCATAACACAGGATCGAGAGCCAACGGAATGATGCCCCTATCCTTCGGAGCCAAACAAATCAGGAAAAGATTTACCGCGCCCGGATCATTGCGCAACGACCCGACGAGAAGGTTGTTTTCCTGAAGTGGCTTATCGTTGATCTTTTGCCACAGACCCATCTTCGACAGCTCAACCCGACTCTGCGTCTGTAGTTTGTCCAGATTTTTAGCATTGAATCGCGCCTGATAGACGTCATAGCCGGCCAGACCGTCGC
>JAAZJE010000008.1 GCA_012800515.1 Clostridiaceae bacterium | reverse complement strand
TGGCAGGGGAGACACGATTCGAACGCGCAACCGACGGTTTTGGAGACCGTTGCTCTACCGTTGAGCCACTCCCCTATGTCAGAACCGGGAGCAATCCCGAACTGCTTGTGACATAATACCCCAGAAATATGATTTTGGCAATCAGCGGTGCAGCGGCGGCTATCGATGCAAAAAAGCGCATATCCTGATATACTTAACGTTCAGAAATGAGCATTGCTGGGAGAGATTTAATGTCCGAAAAGAAGGCCGGAAACGACGGCATGACCGAACAATTGAAACGTGTGCAAATCTATACCGACGGTGCCTGCTCAGGTAACCCGGGCAGGGGCGGCTGGGCGGCAATTCTGGTTTTCGGCAAATACGAAAAAGAAATTTCCGGCGGCGTCAATGAAACAACGAATAATCGGATGGAGATCACGGCCGTGATCGAAGGCCTGCGACAGTTGCGTTTTCGTTGCGAGGTAGATGTCTATTCCGACAGCACATATGTTATAAACGCCTTTAATCAGAATTGGTTGCGGAATTGGAAGAAGAACGGCTGGGTGAATTCCGCGCGCGTACCGGTCAGCAACCGCGATTTGTGGGAAAAATTGGATGAGCTGCAGGCACGCCATGTTGTGATCTGGAACAAGGTTAAGGCCCATGCCGACCATGAATACAATAACCGCTGTGACGCTTTGGCGCGAGCGGCTATCCCGAGCGATTGAGCTCCTACGACAAGGACAGCGATGGCTAGCGAAGAACCGAGAACAGTCCGGAAAGTCAGTCGAGTCTATGAGGCTCTGGCCTTGGCGACGTTTGCCCTGGCGATTCTCGCCGCGTTGACGATCTATCCGCCTGTGCCGTATACCGGCGTGCTCGGCAAGACTTTGGCACAGCTGAGCAAAGGGCTCTTCGGGGTGGTGGCTTTTCTTCTGCCGCCGCTCCTGCTGTTATTTACCGCCGATCTTTTATTGAATAAGCGCCGTCAACTGACTCTGTGGCGGGTCTGGCACTATACTTTTTTGGCTTTGCTCATCGGTGCGCTCGCCCAGGTTATCACGGTGTCGCTGGCGGACTTCCTCAGCTTTGCGGTGCGTTCGGATACCGTCGGGACGGCGACAGATAATGTGTCGCCGTCGACCGCGGCGACCCTGGGGGCGTTGTGGAAATTGGGGCAGGAGGCGGCAATCGGCGGCAAGAGCCCGGGCGCATGGTCAGGCGGCTTTTTCGGCGGTCTGGTGGCGATGGGTCTGGTTGCCCTGAGTGGCCGTACCGGAGCGATTATTATTATCGGAGCGGCAATCGCTATCGAGGCCGTGCTGATTTTCAATCTTTCTTTTGCCGGTTTGGGTATTAAGCTGGGGCAGGCGCTACGCAATGTCGTTTCCCGTCTGCGTCATGCTTTCGGCAATTGGCGCGTCGGACGGGCGGAGCGGAAAGCTTTGTCCGAGGCGGAAGCCGCGGAGGCGGCGAGGATCGCGGAGGAGGCGGTAGCCGAGCTTGCGGCGGCAGGCGAAGGCACGCCGGGTGAGAATCAAGATTCCGCGGACGACAAAGTCGTGCGGCCCGTCACCTTTGCGGCCGGAGTCGCGGCGGGGAACGGGAGCGGCTCGGAAACAGCCGCCGCGCATACGCCGGCGGTAACTCTGTGGCAACAGCCCGCTAGGGAAATTAATACCGAGCGGATCGATCAGGCGACGGTAACGGCGTCGGTCGGAGTGCCGCCGCTGAAATTTGTGAAGCCGGAGCGTTCAAAGAGCGGATTTATTCTGGTCGGTAGCAGTACCGCGTCGCCGTCCGACGCAGCGGAATCGCCGGCTTTGTCCTGGAACGGAGCGACTCTACCGGAGGCGGCTCACGATCCGATTTATCGGCAATTGACCCCACCGCGCCTGGAACCGTCGAAGCGACCCGAGATTCGAGCTGAAGCGAGAGTCGCGGTAATTCCCACGCGCAGCACGAGCAAAAATACCGAGGGTACGGTAATTACCAATTGGCCGCGTAAGGCGCCTATGTTGGAACGTACCGCCGGGCGTATGACCCTGGAAGATGTGGCGCTTCCCACCCGGATGGAGACAGCGTCGGAAGTCACCGTAACCCCGCCGCGCACGGAGCCGCAAAAGACTAAGGAGACCGCGGTACGGAGCGAAGCGCGACAAACAGGAAAGAAAGCTTCGCCGGCGCTCGTCGCGCCCGCCGAGTCCGAATCCAAACCGAAGCCCGCCTGGAAACTGCCGCCGATCAATCTCCTGAGCCCGGAACCGGCCGGTAAGACGGCTACAAATGTTAAAGTTGTCAGAGATCTCGGTCGCCGCCTGGAGGAGACGCTGGCGAGTTTCGGCGTTGAAGCGAAAGTGACGAATATCACCTCCGGACCGACAATCACGCGTTTTGAACTGATGCCGGGAGTGGGTGTCAAAGTCAGCCGGATTGTTTCTCTCAGTGACGATATCGCGCTGAGTCTGGCGGCAACGGGCTTGAGAATAGAAGCGCCGATACCCGGAAAATCCGTCATCGGCATCGAGATGGCCAACAAAGAGATCAGTACGGTCGGGATTCGAGAACTCCTGGCCGATGAACAGTTCCGCAACAGCAGAGTACCGCTGTTGGCGGCGCTGGGTCGTGACGTTGCCGGTGCGCCCCTGTATTGCGACTTGACCAAGATGCCGCATTTGCTGATTGCCGGAGCGACCGGATCGGGAAAGTCAGTCTGTATCAATGCGATTCTGACCAGTATTCTGAGCCGGATGAGCCCGGAGGATTTGCGGTTGATTCTGATTGATCCTAAGGTAGTTGAACTGAGTGTTTACGCAGATATACCGCACCTGGTGGAGCCAGTAGTTACCGAGCCGGAGAAAGCGGCCAAAACTTTGGGAGCCGTCGTAAGGGAGATGGACGCGCGATATAATATTTTTGCGGAATGCGGAGTGCGCGATTTGGCCGGTTATAACGAGTATGCCAAACGAGACGGACTGGAGCATATGCCGTTCTGGGTGGTGGTGATTGACGAGTTGGCCGACCTTATGATGACGGCCGCAAACGAGGTGGAGAGCTATATCGCCCGACTGACCGCGAAAGCGCGGGCGGCGGGAATTCACCTGATCGTCGCAACGCAGCGTCCGTCGGTGGATGTAATTACCGGCCTGATCAAAGCGAATATTCCCTCGCGAATCGCCTTTGCCGTCGCCTCGCAGGTGGACTCGCGTACCGTGCTGGATATGGGCGGTGCCGAGAAGCTGCTGGGTCGCGGAGATATGTTATATTCTCCGCAGCATTTGTCGAAGCCGATTCGCGGCCAGGGAGCTTTTATATCCGTTCGCGACGTGGAGAAGTTTACGTCGTATATCAAGGCTCAGGGCGGTCCGCGATACAGTGAGGAGCATATGGAGGTCGTGGATGAATTATTGTCCGGGAGCGGCGATCGCAGCGGTGAGGACGAGATGGATGAATTGCTGCCGGACGCGGCTCAGATTTGTCTGGATGCCGGCTACGGTTCGATATCGATTTTGCAGCGCCGCCTGAATGTGGGTTATCCGCGCGCGGCGCGCCTGATCGATACTCTGGAGCAGATGGGCTGGGTCGGACCGCGGGACGGCAGTCGACCGCGCAAATTGCAATTCGACCAGGCGATGCTGGAGCAGTTTAAGCGCGGACAACAGTGATAAAATTACTGGAGACAGGAGTAAGAATATGAGTACTGACAGAAAATTAAATCCGGTTAATTTGCCCGCGGGCATTGAGGCGGAGTATACGCCGGGAGGCGCGTTGATCCTGGACGGCAAACTCTGTGCCAAGTTGCTACGGGAAGAGGTGCGACTGGAAGCTCAGCATTTGACTGATGTCGTCGGCCGTTCCCCCGGTCTGGCGGTGATTCAGGTCGGTGAAGATCCGGCTTCGTCAATTTACGTGAATAATAAGAAGCGGGCCTGTGAAGCGGCGAATATCCGCTCTTTCAGCTATCACCTGAGTGAAGACGCTACGCTGAAGGATGTTCTGGATCTGATTGAGAGTATAAATAATACGCCGGAGGTGGATGGAATTTTGGTTCAGCTGCCTCTGCCTAAGCATATAAGTGAACAGTTGGTGATCAATGCCATCGATCCGGGCAAGGATGTGGACTGTTTCCATCCGTTGAATGTGGCCGCGCTGTTCGGACGCAATCAGAAATTCCTGCCCTGCACGCCGGCCGGAGTTATGGAGATTTTGCGTCGTTATCGTATCGATGTCGCGGGTAAGAAGGCGCTGGTCATAGGCCGGAGCAATATAGTCGGCAAGCCGATGGCGCTCCTCCTGCTGGCTGCGAACGCTACTGTGACGGTTGCCCATTCAAAAACAGTTGATCTGAGTTCAGCCTGTCGAAATGCCGACATTGTCGTGGTTGCCGCCGGTCAGCCCGGTCTGGTCGGCGCCGACGATTTCAACGAAAGGGCTGTTGTCATCGACGTCGGAATCAACCGGGTCGGCAGGAAAGTCGTCGGCGATGTGGACTTCAAGTCCGTGGCCGACAAAGTTGCGGCGATCACGCCGGTGCCGGGAGGAGTCGGTCCGATGACGATCGCGATGCTTCTGCGCAATACGCTGACCGCTTTCAAGGAGCATAACGATCTGTGATTGAGTACGGGCCGGGACTGGTAGATCCGGGTAATTTGAACAGTGCCGAAATCATTGCCTGCGGAACCGAGGTTCTGCTGGGTCAGGTTTTGAATACCAATGCCTGGTGGCTGGCGCGTCAGCTCGCCGATTTGGGCATTAATTGTTATCACCAGACGGTGGTCGGGGATCATCCCGAACGGTTACGGCAGGCGATCGAGGTCGCGTTGGAGCGCAATGACGCCGTGGTTATTACCGGCGGTCTGGGGCCGACGGCCGACGACATATCTCTGGCCCAGGCGGCGCGGGCTGCCGGTCGTGAGTTGACTTTTTCCGAATCGGCCTGGCAGGAGATCGTCGCCTATTTCGCCGCCTCCGGGCGTACGCCGACGGAGAATAATCGCAAACAGGCGCTGTTGCCCCTGCCGTGCTGGCTCATTCCCAATCATAATGGTACCGCTCCGGGCGTGGCATTTACCGTCGATTATGCCGGGAAAATCCGGACACTGATTCTGCTTCCGGGACCGCCGAATGAGAATCGCCCGATGTTCACCGCCTATGTGGCGCCTTTCCTGGCCGAACATTCCGCCGCCGAATTCCGACATATTTATTTCCACCTGGTCGGTATTGGCGAGGCGCAGACGGAGAACGAGATAGCCGACCTGGTCGCAAAGAGCGGGAATCCGTCGATAGCCACTTATGTTTCACCGGGCGAGGTGATGATTCGCCTGACCCAACGACGGGACAAAAGCGCGACGGATGCGGAAGCAGATATGCTCGCACCGCTCGCCGCCGAGGTGCGTCGCCGCTTGGAAAAATACATTTATGAAGAGGGGAATCGCAGTCTGCCGGAGGTGGTTTTGGCTGAGTTACTCAAAAACGGACGCACACTCGGTATGGCCGAATCCTGCACGGGAGGATTGATAAGTTCCGAGCTGGTTGCCTTCCCGGGAGCTTCACGCGTTTTTCTGGGCTCGGTGGTCGCCTACGATAATTCGGCCAAGGAGAAATTCCTGGGTGTTGCGCCGCGGGTTTTGGCGGAAGAAGGAGCGGTCAGCGAAACGGTCGCTTTGCAGATGGCTCTCGGTTGTCGCGAACGCTTCGGCAGCGATTACGCACTCGCCGTGACCGGCATTGCCGGACCCGAAGGAGGCACGGAGACCAAGCCGGTCGGACTGGTATATATCGCTCTTGCCGGAGGAATCGAGCCGGAGGGATGCTGCGAGAAATTTATTTTCCGGGGTGAACGGCAGAGAATCCGTTCTCTAACCGCGACAAATGCCCTGGCGCTTTTATATCGTTTGATTAATTGTTCCGAGAGTTATTTGAGGTAAACGGCGGTGCGGAGAAGGGATATGACAGAGTTCAAATATCTGCGCCCGCTGATTGAGGTTTTAGATCAAGCTATGAGCGGTGCTATCCAGCGTACGGAAGAGGAGATCTGGGCGGATAGCGCCGATAGGAGAGACTTTGGTACATTCCATGACCGTAGCCCTAAAAGACATTACAGGATAACGTCATTACGAGATAGCATAAATGAAGGGTATTCCTGGAAGGATGTCCTTGCCGAAACCGAAGAATATCGGCGCGAGTATAACCGGACTCCCGAACGATACCCTGCGTTGCCCCTGACCGAGCCGCCGCCGTTCCGTCGGGTTATTGATCCAAAGACCGGGCGGATTGCTTCGACTTTTATTCAGGGGCGCAAGGCGCGTCTCCGCACGGGCGAACTCTCCGAGCGCCGAGACCTGCGGGGGAGAACCACAGCTACCACCCTGACCGGGGGTGAGGCTCGCGACCGGGCGACAATTCTGTCCGGAGAACCGACAAGTACGAAGGGTAGAGAGTCCGAGCGAGGGAAGCGTAATATCACACGCAATACCGCTATCGTGATGTTGGGCCTCATCCTCAGTAAGCTGATTGGCCAACTTCGGGAAATTTTAGTAATTCCTACTTTCGGAGAAGGACGCTTTTCCGAAGCCTTTGTTCAGGGCTTCCTTCTGCCCGATCTGATTTATCAGCTTTTGATCGGCGGTTCGATTCAGGCGGCGATTATCCCCTGGCTCTCCGGAGCTCTGCGCAAAGGCGAGGAGCGAAAGGGCTGGCGGGCGCTGAGCATTTTCATTACTTTCGCCGGACTGATTACCTTCACGGCGGTCGTCCTTGGAGAAATTCTTGCCGGTTCGCTGATGAGTATGATTGCTCATCCCGAAGCCGTAGCTTATGCGACCGGTGTGGCGCGTATGCTCTTCCCGCAGGTCATATTCATGATGCTGGCCGCCCTGTCGATGGGCATATTGAACGCTCATCAGCGCTTTACGGCGACGGCCTTTGCACCCGCGCTCTATAATTTGGGCGTTGTGCTCAGTATCGCTCTCCTCGGCGGTCCGTCCGCCACGGGATTGAACATGGCGGCACTCGGCGTTACGCTGTCGGCATTGGGATATTTTCTCTGGCAGGCGGCGATTGCCCGGCACGAGCTCCGCTATTTTCGTCCCTCGCTGGACTGGCGCGATCCCGGCTTCCGCAGTTTGCTGGCCATTGCTCTGCCTACCCTGATTTCCGCTTCGATTCCCCAAGTGAATACAATAGTCATAAATGCTTTTATGAAAGTCTTCCCCGAAGGTACGCCGGCCTTCCATCGCAATGCGGTGGTTACCTGGCATTTGCCCTGGGGTATTTTCGCCGTTGCCGTCAGCAAAGTCATGTTGCCGCAGCTTTCCGAGCTCGATGCCGTCGGCGACGATCGCCGTTCCTCAATCCTATTGAGCGACAGCCTGCGGCGGGCGCTCTACTTGACAATTCCCTCCGGTCTGTTCTTTTTTGCGGCGCGCTTCGATGTGGCACAGGGGATTTTCCAGTGGGGGAAGGTCTCGGACAATGCGATAAAATCGATCGCCGTCATCCTCAGCTTCTACTGTTTCGCCATCATTACGCATACTGTGGTGAACCTGATGAACAATGCCTTCTATGCTGCCAATCTGACCAAAGTACCGTTGATTGCCGGCCTGGCCTCATTGCTCATCACCGGGATCGGCGGCTATATCTTGACTCAGCACACGGCCATGGGACCGAGTTCGCTTTCGTTCTCCTTCCTTATGTCCAGCTTCGCTCTGATGTTGATTCTGCTGTCGGCCTATAAGCATTACTTCCCGCAGCGTCGCCCGCGCAATCTCTCGGTCTTTTTGTTAAAGGCGGGGGGTTCCGCGGCCGTGTCCGCCGTGATTTTGTACCTGTTTGGTCTGTTGACGCCGCTACTCAGTCCGATGAGCAAGTTGGTTCAGCTGATTTGGCTGGCTTTGCGCTTTGTGCTGGCGGCTCTGGTATACATTTTGTTGACGAACCGCCTCGATCTGCCGGAGTCGCGGAACCTGATGAAAAAGCTGCGTATGCAGCGGGATTAAACGACAAATTGTCGAAGAAAAGACCGGTCGGAAGGTTGCCCGAGTAAAGGTCGGGTGTGTCGGCGCAGGGGAATATTGTTATAATGTAGTTTGAATAAAGCGGATTGGGAGCAGTCCGCCCGGAAGCAAGGAGATTTTAATGTCGAGAGTCAAGAAACGAGATATATTGGAGCCCTTGCCGGCTGAGGAAAGGGCGGCGGCGTTGGAGACAACCATGAAGGCGATTGCCAAGGATTTCGGCCCCGGCGCGATCATGAAGATGGGCGAGCATTCGAAGATAAAGGTTCAGGCCATGTCGACCGGTATTATGCCCTTGGACTTGGCGCTGGGCATCGGCGGCCTGCCGAAAGGGCGCATCATCGAGGTTTACGGGCCGGAATCGTCGGGAAAAACAACCGTGGCTCTGCATATGATCGCCGCCTGTCAAAAACAGGGTGGGAATGCGGCCTTTATCGATGCGGAGCATGCCCTGGATCCGGAATATGCCGCTAAGTTGGGCGTCGATATCGATAACCTTTTGATTTCACAGCCTGACTACGGTGAGCAAGGACTGAGCATTGCCGAGGCTCTGGTTAAGAGCGGTGCCATAGATATGGTCGTAATCGATAGTGTGGCGGCGCTGACACCGCGTGCTGAGATAGACGGCGGCTTTGCCGAACAGATTGTCGGTAGCCACGCTCGCATGATGTCGATGGCGCTACGCCGGTTGGCCAGTACGATTTCACGGACCGACTGTATAGTTATATTCATTAACCAGTTGCGGGAGAAGATTCCCACGGGCTGGTCGCGCGGACCGACGGAGACGACGACCGGTGGACGCGCTCTGCGCTTTTACGCCTCGGTTCGCCTCGAAGTGCGGCGCGGTGAGCGCCTGACCGAAAAACAGGTACCCATTGGCGTTATGACTATTATGCGCGTGACTAAAAACAAGGTTGCGCCGCCGTTCAAGACTGTTTCGATCGAGTTGCTCTTCGGCCAGGGACTGAATCTGCTGGACGGTCTTGTCGAGGCGGGTGTTACTACCGGCGTGATTACCAAGGCGGGCTCCTGGTTCTCCTATGGAGACTTGCGTCTCGGACAGGGCAAGAGCAATTCCGCCGAATTTATCGATGCCAATCCCGAACTCCGCCAGGAAATCGAAGCGAAGATTCTGGAGCATCTCGACGATATGCGTAATGCCTCTTACTACGACGAGGACGGCGAATCGGATGAGGATGACGTCGATGACGAAAGCGATGATGACGAAAGGGCGGATAAGCTCGACGAACTGTTGGGGCTAGACTAATTTGAGTTTACCTTTGGACGCGAAACGGCTGGGCCGGGATTTTGCCGCCGCCGAAGCCGCGCTGTTACAAAATGAATCCACGGCACTTGCCGCCGCGCGGCAAGTTGCACTCGGTTATTTGTCGCACGGTATGCAGTCAGAACATAAGGTCCGCGTAAAAATGCGTGAGGCCGGCGTTGCCGTCGATCTAATCGACCGGGTGACGGCGGAGCTCAAGTCCTACAATCTCATCAATGACTATGAATTAGCTTGTCTTTATCTGCAACAGCGTATCGATTCGCATCCGGAAGGAGCAAGAGTTCTGCGCGAGCGTCTGGCTGCGCGCGGATATGACCCGGAAGCCGTGACCCGGGCGCTCGAGGAGCTGATGCCCTCGGATGAGGAGTTATTGGCCGGCTATGTTTCCCGGCGGCGTTCGGTTCTCCGGCGCATTGCCGCCGAATGCTATGACACGGAAGCGGAACGGATCGACCCCTGCTCCCGTGCTTTCGAGAAAGAGTTGCGGCGGGCGGTCAACCGCGGCTTCGCCTATAACGCGGCTCGCGATGCCCTGATCAGTAGTCTCGAGGAAATACTGCATGATAACTGACCTGCGCGTTGCGATTGTAACTCTGGGTTGTGCCAAGAACCTCGTTGACTCGGAAGCTATGGTGGCGCTGTTGCGGGCGGCGGGGATCGATTTGGTTTCCGAGCCGGAAGACGCGGAAGTTATTATCGTCAATACCTGCGCTTTTATCGAGGCCGCCAAGCGGGAGGCGATTGAGACGATTCTGGATATGGCGGATTTTAAGGCCGATAAATGCCGTTTTCTGGTGGCGGCTGGTTGTCTGTCGCAGCGCTATGCCCAAGAAATCGCCGTGGAATTACCGGAGGTCGACGCGATTGTCGGTACCGGATCTTATTATCAGATAGTGGATATTTTGGAACGCCTGTCGGCCGGCGAGGCCGCAGAAAAACCGCTGATCGTAATCGGTTCGCGTGATAATGCCCTGCGGCATCTGGATCTGGATATTGTCCGACGACCGGAGACTCCCGGCTATGCTTATATCAAAATCGCCGAAGGCTGTTCCTCGGCCTGTGCCTATTGCGCGATTCCCGGGATTCGCGGTCGGCTGCGCTCGCGACCGATCGAGACGCTGGTGAGAGAGGCGCAGCGTCTGATTGCCGACGGTTATGGAGAGTTGATTCTGATTGCTCAGGAGACGACCGACTACGGACGGGATCTTTACGGCAAACCACGTCTGCCGGATCTGTTGCGCGCCCTGGCCGCTCTACCGGGTGCTTTTGCCTTGCGTCTGATGTATTGTTATTCCGACGGTCTGACCGACGAACTGCTGGAAGTAATGGCGACGGAGGCAAAAATTCTGCCGTATCTGGATGTGCCGATTCAACATGCCTCGCCCCGGATTCTAAAGGCCATGCGCCGTCGGGACAATCCGCAACGCCTGCGCGAGGTGCTGGCTAAATGGCGCGCCCGGATTCCCAATCTGACTTTGCGCACGACCGTCATGGTCGGCTTCCCGGGAGAAACGGAGGCCGATTTTGCGGAACTGATGGATTTTATTGCCGAGCTGCGTTTTGACCATCTGGGAACTTTTACTTTCTGCCCGGAGGATGGTACGCCTGCCGCGACAATGCCGGGGCAGGTAGATCCCGAAGTTGCCGCCGAACGGGAGCGCCGGGTAATCGAACTGCAACAAAGGATAGTCCGCTCGCGCTGGCCGGAGATTATCGGAAGTGAACGCCGTGTGCTGATCGAGGGTATTGACGAGGAGGGGCTCTTTTATCTCGGTCACAGTGAAGAACAGGCGCCGGAGGTTGACCCGGGGGTGGCCGTACTTTACGAGCAGGAGACGGAGCCGGGAGAACAGACGACGGAGCCGGAGATCGGAAAGTGGTATAATGTGCGTATTATTGCCGCGGACTTTGCCGAATGGACGGGGGTAACCATTGCCTAGTAAAGATGAAAACAGTCAGCCGGATACCGGCGGCCGGAAAAAACTGAATACACCGAACAAATTGAGTCTGAGTCGGATTCTGCTAACGCCGTTTATGGCTCTGTTCATGGTGCCGATCAGTCGCTATTACAGTACCGGCGGCTGGAACAGATTTGTGGCGCGGGAGGGACTGATCATCGCTCTGCTGATTTTTATCATCGGTGCCGTTACGGATTTTTTTGACGGTCATTTGGCGCGAAAGAGTGGTGTGGTGACCAACACCGGCAAATTGCTCGACCCGATCGCCGACAAGATCCTTATATTGACCGCCATGGCGGGCTTCGTCCAACTGGGAGAGATCCATACTTTTATTTTCATGCTCGTTTTGTTACGCGAGTTTGGTGTGACTTTCCTGCGTCTGGTGGCGGTTGAAAGGGGACAGGTTATTGCCGCTTCCAAAGCAGGCAAGTGGAAGACCGGACTCCAAATCGCAATGATTATAGTCCTGTTTTTGAAGTTAATTCTGCGCGCTTACGCCGCTCCGGCATTGTTGGTGACGATATTTGCCTATGCCGCGACGATTCTCCTGATATTGACCGTGCTTGTGGCAACGGTCTCGGGAGTGGAATATTTTATTCGTAATCGGCAGGTTTGGGAAGATTAGTTAAAAACATTTAACTAGTTGTCTTCGGATTTGCCAATCGTCGAACTAATTTGTACAATAAGGACTTGCGGGTCGGATTCAGATCGAGCCCGACCGCCGACTAATAACATACATAGTATACGTGGAGGTAGACATGACTAAGGAAACGATTTTGGAGAATGTTCGTAACATTTTGGTGGAACAGCTGGGTGTAGACCCGGAAAATGTGACCATGGATTCGGATTTCATCGATGATTTGAACGCCGATTCACTGGATATCGTCGATTTGGTGATGCTGATGGAAGAGGAATTCGGTATCTCGATTCCCGATGACGAGGCTGAGAATATTCACACGGTTGGCGACGCGGTCAACTATATTGCATCAACCAAGAGTGGAAACTAATACCGAAGCTGTTGCACAAAATAGGATCGAGAGTGATTTGGGTTATAAGTTCCGGCAAAGATCTTTGTTGCTGGCGGCTGTAACCCATTCTTCTTATGCCCACGAGCAGGCGGAGGATTGCGAGCATAATGAACGTTTGGAGTTTTTGGGCGATGCGACGCTGGAGCTCGCGATCAGCGATTATTTGTACGAACAATATCCGGGAGAACGAGAGGGACGGCTGAGCCGAGTACGGGCAGCCGTGGTGCGCGAGCCGACTTTGGCGGCGATTGCGCGCCGGCTGGGTCTGGATAAACAGATTAGACTCGGTGGGGCTCTACGTTCCGGGCCTCCACAGGCGGCGATATGCGCCGACTGCCTGGAGGCGGTTTTAGGCGCGGTATTTCTTGACGGAGGTTGGACGGCGGCACGCGAGTTGGTAGTGCGCCTTTTTCGTGAGCCGATCGAGGATGCCTTTGCCGATCGGTTGATATTTGATTATAAGAGTCTGCTACAGCAGCATTTCCAGACCTATCGCACGATAGAGGGCATCGAGTATCGGCAAATCAGCCGAACCGGACCGATGCAGGCGCCGCAATTCGAGGTCGGCCTTTTTGTCGACGGAACGGAAATTTCCCGCGGTATGGGCAAGACAATTAAAAAGGCTGAACAGGAAGCTTCGCGAGTAGCTTATATGGCAATAAAGGAGACAGAGGATTAGGGATGTATCTGAAGACTTTAATCATGCAGGGATTTAAGTCTTTTGCCGAGCGCACAGTCATTGACTTCAGCCCGGGTGTTACCGCCTTTGTCGGACCGAACGGCAGCGGCAAGAGTAATGTTGCCGATGCCATACGCTGGGTACTGGGCGAGCAGAGTGCCAAGACTTTGCGCGGCCAGAGAATGGAAGATGTCATTTTCAGCGGTACCGGTACAAGACGCCCGCTCAGTTATGCCGAAGTGACGATTGTACTCGATAATTCCGACGGCGGTTTGGACTGGGATTATCGTGAGATTGAGGTTACGCGCCGGCTGTATCGTACCGGCGAGAGCGAATATTATCTGAATCGTAACCGCTGTCTCTTGCGGGATATAACAACCTTGTTTATGGATACCGGTATCGGACGCGACGGATATTCGATTGTCGGTCAGGGCAGAATTGACGAATTGCTGAGCGGCAATCCGGATGAACGGCGGCGGATATTCGAAGAAGCGGCCGGCATTGTACGTTTCCGCAAAAATCAGCAAGATAGCGAGAAACGTCTGGCAACGGCGGCGCAGAATATGGAGCGGGTCGGTGATCTGCTCGGTGAAATGGAGCGCCAGCGTCGGCCCTTGCTACGCCAGGCGGAGACCGCCAAAGAGTTTTTGCGTCTGCGGCAGATTTTGACCGACAACGAGGTCGCGCTTTTATTGGTGCAGTCGGATCAGCAGGCTGAGAGTCTTGCCGTAGCTGAGACGGCACGGCAGATAGCGGCGGATGAACTCGATGAATTGAGTGCGGCGCGGACGGAGCTTCAGCGGGAGCACGAGGCGAATATCGCGGCTTCCGAGAGTAACGAAGCCTCCATAGATCGTCTGCGCGATGAGGTCGAAGCGTTGCGGAATGACGAGGCGGAAGTCACTACCGAGACGGATCTGGCTCGTCAGCGGGTTGAGAGCCTGAAGAAGCAGGCGATCGAAGCGGCGGCTCTGATCGCCGAGTCTGACGCGCGGCGTGTCGAACTGGAACGGGAGATGAGTGACCGGACGGAGCGCGGACAAGTAATGCAGCGCGATCGCGAACGCTTTGAGGAACGTCTGGCGGCGGAAGAGAGGGAACTGAATGCCCTGACCGCCCGGCTGGATGTCGGCGAGCGCCAAACCGAAGTCCTGCGCCAGGAGTTCGTTGATTGTCAGGATAGTCTATTTGAGTGCCGAGATCGTCTGGCGGAAATTCGCACCGAAAAGCGCCTGGCTGAGGAAAACAGCCGCCGTTTGGAGCGCGAAGAGAGCGAATTGATCAGTGTCGGCGATGCCTTGAGTCTGACGCTGGAGGAACAAAGCGAGCGTACCGAGCAATTGGCCGCCGACTTGGCGACCGGTGAGCGGATTTTAGAGGAAGAGCGCCGCAAGGTGCGGGAGCGCGGCGAACGGATTGCCGCGAGCGAGACCGAACTCAACGCGACGCGTCAGGAGAAGCAGCGTGCGCAATTTCGTTTGACGACATTGCGGGATTTGGAGGACAGCTTTGCCGGCTATCACGACGCGGTGCAGGCCGTTCTTAAAGAAGCCAAGCGACGCGATGACGACCGAACGGTGGTCGGCGCGATAGGCAGTCTGATTCAGGTTCCGGCGGACTACCGCATGGCGATCAGCGTCGCGCTGGGCGCCGCGATTCAGAATATCGTGGTGCGTAGCGAGCGCTCCGCCAGAGAGTGGATTGATTGGCTGCGGGAGCGTCGGGCCGGACGGGCGACATTCTTGCCCTTGGATACGATTCGTCCGCGTGAACCGGATCATGCCTTGTTGAATCGCCTGAGTGCGGCAACGGGCTATATCGGACTCGCCTCCGAATTGGTTACTTGCTCCGACGAGACCCGTCCGATTACAGATTGGCTTTTGAATCGAACCTTAATTGCCGCCGATTTGGCGGCGGCCACGGCTATGGCGGCACAGAGCAATTATCGTATCCGCATCGTTACTTTGGGCGGTGATGTGGTTAATGTCGGCGGTTCGCTGACCGGTGGTTATAACATAAAGCAGGAGAGCCCGGTGCTCGGACGCGCCGGCGACCTGAAAAAACTTGAGCGCGAGATTACCGCTCTCCAAAAACATGAGACGCAACTGGCCGCGCAATTGACGGAATTGTCTCGGGGCTGGTCGGAGGCGGAGCGTGCTTTGCGCGGTAATGAAGAGGAACTTATCCGCCGGCGCCAGGAACTGGTTGCCGAGCAGGATAAATTGGCCGCTCATGAGCGGAATATTGCCGTCAATCGCCGGGCAAGGGACGATAATCTCTCCGCCCGCGAGGCCGCGGTAGCGGAACAGGAACGCTTGCGGGAGTGGGAAAACGCGCAGCTTGCCACCGAAGCCGAGATTACGGCGCGGGTTGAAACCCTGCAGGCCGAGATCGAACGATCGGTCAGCGGCAATCGGGCGGCGGTTAAAGAACGTGACGAAAGGCGCGAATATATTTCCGACCTGCGGCTCTCGCTGAATTCGATCGTCGAATCGCAAAATTCACTGACAGAGATGACGGAGCGGATTGCCGGCGAACTTGCCGAATCAGCCGCCCGCAGCGAGCAGAGAGTCACGGAAAAGGCCGCCCGAGAGAAAGAGGCGGAACTTTTAAGTCTAAGCCTGACCAATTTTGGCGCTCGGCTAAAGCGCCTCGCGCAAAAACGGGAGGAGAGAAACTCACTTCTTAATGAACTGATTGCCCGCCGCAACGAATATCGGCAAAACCAGGAGGAATTTATTACCCGCCTACAGGAAACGGCTCGCCGTGAGATGAATTTGACGACTGAGCGTGAGCGCGCCGAAGCACGCGTCGAAAAAGCACGTCTGTATCTGGCACAAATCCGCAACCGTATGTGGGAGGAGTATGCGCTAACCGTCGAGCAGGCTCTCAAGGAGGGCAAAGCGCGGGAGCTCGAAAATACCGCCGCAACCGAGAAGTTGATTCGAGAGACCAGGCAGAAAATTCGCGATATGGGCAATGTCAATGTCAATGCAGTTGAGACTTTACGCGAACTGGAGCAGCGCCTAAACTTTACGAATGAACAGATGGCTGATCTTGAGGCTTCGGCGCGAAAACTGGAAAAAGTAATCGATGAACTGCTCGTGACAATGCGCGATAGATTTTCACAAAGTCTGCTTGCGATCAGCAAAAATTACGATGCGGTATTTCGCGAGTTGTTCGGTGGCGGCCAGGCGGAGATTTTCCTGGCCGATCCGACGGATGTTCTGAACAGTCCGATTGAAATTAGGGTACAGCCGCCCGGTAAGCGCTTGCAGAATATGCTCCTTTTATCTGGCGGTGAGCGTTCGCTGGCGGCCATAGCTCTTTTATTTGCAATATTGCGTCTTACGCCTTCACCGTTTTGTGTTTTGGACGAGATAGAGGCCGCTCTGGACGAGGCCAATGTTTGGAGATTCAACAAGTTTCTGAGTAATTATTCTCTCCAGACACAATTTATTCTGGTCACACATAGAAGTGGTACAATGGAATGCGCCGACTATATATATGGGGTTACTATGCAGGAACGGGGTGTTTCACGAGTTTTGTCGCTGAAGCTGAAGACCGACGAGGTAGATGGTAATGGGCTTATTGAGTAAATTCAAAAGGGGGCTGGAGAAGTCCAAAAACTTCTTTGCCAGAGGCTTCGAGAGGATTGCCGCACGGATGGGCAATTTCGACGAAGATATGCTCGATGAGCTCGAGAATCTGCTTTTGCGCTCCGATATGGGAGTGAATTGCGTCGAAGAACTTATGGGCAATGTACGTACCGAGATGAAAGCTCGGGGACAGCGCTCACGCGAGTTCGTGCTTTCCTCCCTGCGGGCGGGAATGTTGAATGTACTCGGACCACGGCAGGAGCTGGAACTGAATACCTCCGGCTTGACGATAATACTGCTGGTCGGAGTGAACGGTACCGGAAAAACCACCGCCGCCGGCAAATTGTGCTATCGCTACGGCAAAGAGGGAAAAAAAGTTCTGCTGGCAGCCGCCGATACTTTCCGTGCTGCGGCGATCGATCAGTTGCGTCATTGGGCGGAGCTCTCGGGTACGGCGGTAATTGCCCATCAGGAAAATTCCGACCCGACCGCCGTGGTTTTTGATGCCTTGCAGGCCGCTAAGGCGCGTCGGACGGATATTCTGATTATCGACACGGCCGGGCGTTTGCAGACCAAGCAGAATTTGATGGATGAATTGAATAAGATGCGGCGGATCATAACCCGCGAGGCCGGCGACGCTCTGTGCCATACTTTGTTGGTTATCGATGCGACTACCGGGCAGAATGCGATCAGTCAGGCGCGTCTCTTTACCGAGACGGCGGCCGTGAACGGTCTGATTCTGACTAAGTTGGACGGCAATGCCAAGGGAGGTATCGCGCTGGCCGTCGCTTGGGAGAAACAATGCCCTATCTTTTTTGCCGGATTGGGTGAGGGGGTTGAAGATCTGGAGGTCTTTGATCCGGAGAGTTTTGTCGACTCGTTGATCATGACGGAATAATTGGGAGGCGATGTATGTTTACGAATTTAGACAGAAAAGAAGACGTCTTTTTGGAAAAGATCGTTAAGCAGAAAAAGAAGAAAACTGACTATCTAATTATAATCGGCAGTATATTGGGAGTATTTGTGCTTATCGGGCTCGTTTTATTCATAGGTATGCTGTTCCCTATATTCACCTTTCTGATTCCGCTCGGGGTCGCCGCTGTTATGTACGGAGCCTGGCGCCTGATGATAATGACGAATCGTGAGTACGAGTATATCGTCACCAACGGGGCGTTGGATATCGACCTGATTATCAATCGCCAGCGACGCAAGCGCGTTTTAAGGATTGTTCCGGAAGATATTGAATTAATGACTAAGGCTGGGGAAGCGGAAATGAGGCCGTATGTAAATAACGAACGTTATAAGAAACTCGATGCAACCTCCGGACTACCGGATGTCGATCTGTGGCAACTGGCCTGTCTGAATCGCAATCAACCGACGCTGGTGACTTTTGAGCCCGATACGCGCATGTTGGAGGGGTTGCGTCGGCACTCGCCCTCTAAGGTGCGCTATCTGCCGCAGATTCACCGCCGAACCGAAAGTCGGTCGAACTGAACCGACGTCCGGGACGAGGCAATATATGGATATATCCAATTTCTATCAGACCGAGCTCTGGGGGCAGGTTGAGGAGTTTGCGACGATCTGGCCGGTGGACGTGCTCGATGCCTTTGTCGACTGCCACGATGAGCTACATCTCGGCATATTACTCCTGCTGATTCAGGAGACAGCCAATCAGGCCTATATTCATAGGGCGCGGCCGGAAGAGCACGGTTTTTCGTCCACTATGCGTTGGTATCTGGCCTGGAACTGTCTGCGGAATCTTCGTTTGCCCCGTCGGAATGAACGGATTAAATTTATAACCTGGGTAAATGATGTCGAGCGAGTGATTTTCAGTCGTGATACGGTTGTAGTTGATGCGGAGGGGCGTTGCATAATCGCGGTAAATGCCGGCTGGTTTATCATTGACCGGGCTACGAAACGCCCTGTTCCGGCGAGCGGACTAAGTTCAATGTTCCCGATTGCCCGTCCGAATCCTCCTTTATGGCGACCGATGCGCCAACGCTTGCGCTTCCAAATGGATGCGCTGCGCCCCGCCGATTGGGATTTGCCGAAAAGCGTTTTGGCTCAGCCCGGCAATTGCCATCGGACGATTCCCCGCGAGAACAGACCGGTGTACTTTTCCGAGATCGACCGCAACGGACATATGAATAACACGGCCTACGGCAATCGTATCGCCGACCGCTTCGATAATGTGAAGGGCACGAACGGGCGCGTGACCGGCATCGATATTTCCTATCTGAGCGAGGCCGTGCACGGTACGCAAATTTCGACTTACGGGGAGGTCTTGGAATTGTCGCCGCGCACGGAGATTACGCCGGTCGACGTCATGGGGAGCCTCCCGGTTGACAGAGTGGCTTTGTTATTCGGAGAAAAACGCGAACCGGCGACGAATGCGGACGAATCACCCGGCGAAGCCTGCTTCCGTAGCCGCGTATTGTTGACAAAAGCATAAGATTAGCGGAAAATGTTCGGACGGCTCCGGCTAAGTTGAACTTTGCCACCATTAAAGCAAGCTAATTTGGCGATCCGGGGTGCATGCGCTATAATACACTGGTATTCCCTACGGGGCTGGGAATAGTGTGACTATGTTTAGCTTAAAATGGAGGCCCAACCGATATGATAGAGATCAACAATCTGGTCAAATACTATGGCGACAACAAAGCCGTGGATGACATTACCTTCCGTGTTGAGGAAGGAGAAATTCTCGGTTTTTTGGGACCGAACGGAGCCGGTAAGACGACAACGATGAACATTCTTACCGGTTACATTTCGGCAACGTCAGGTGTGGTCAAAGTAAACGGTTATGATATCTTGGAGGAACCGGCGGAGGCACGCTCACATATCGGCTATCTGCCGGAGCATCCTCCTCTATATCTGGACATGACTGTGTTGGAGTATCTGCGCTTTGTCTGCAACCTGAAAGGCGTTCCGAAGCATGATCAGGCGGAACATTTATCGATCATTATGAAGCGAGTCTGGATCACGGATGTGATGGATCGGCTGATCGGCAACCTGTCCAAGGGCTACCGTCAGAGGGTCGGCCTGGCTCAGGCACTGGTCGGTCGGCCGGCGGTTCTGGTTCTTGACGAGCCGACGAACGGCTTGGATCCGCGCCAGATTATCGATGTACGTAATCTGATCAAGGAACTCGGCAAATCCCACACGATTATCCTGAGTTCACATATTCTTCCTGAGGTCAGCGCGGTTTGCGACCGGGCAATAATTATCAATCGCGGCAAGATCGTCAATGTCGGTCCTGTCTCCTCCCTGTCCGGCTATACCGAGACGGCTGAGGATATAGAAATCGCGGTTGATGCCCCGGCTCGGCAGGCGCTACCCAAATTGCGTCAGATCGACGGTGTAAAAAATGTAACGCAGATGCCCGCTAAGCCAGGCACAACAGTAGCATTTTTTCACATTGAGGCGGTCGAGGGACGCGACGTGCGGCGAGCTGTTTTCTACGAAATGTCACGCATGGCCTGGCCTATTTTGGCGATGCGTTCCGTTGAGCCGACTCTGGAGGACATCTTCCTCCGAGTCACGGGCGGAGCTCCGGCATCGCCCGACGATATCGCTACGGCTCAGAACGCGAATATAGGCAATGCATAAGAGAGGTTCAATATGAAGCGTCTAGAAGCAATTTTTCAGCGTGAACTGCTATCCTACTTTAAATCGGCAACAGGCTGGGTTCTGATAGCGATATTTTTCGGACTGAGCAGTTTTTATTTCTCAATCAACCTATTGGCCCGCGGCTTTTTCATGGCGGGCGAGATGCAATTCATGCAGTCGCTCTTTGTCATGTTTATTCCGATCTTGACCATGAAAATATTTACCGAGGAGCGCCGTAACGGCACAGAAGTCCTGCTCTACACGTCTCCGGCCTCGGTCTGGGAAATCGTTATGGGCAAGTATCTCGCCGCCTGCACAATGTTCCTGCTCATGACCTCTTCGATTTGGCTGCATATGCTGATCGGATATCTGATGGGCGGCAGGATCCATCCCGCGGACTGGTCGACATTTATCGCCCTTTACCTAACCGCCATGGCCTACATTGCAATCGGAACCTTCTTCTCCGCCATCGCCGAAAACCAGGTCGTGGCCGCGGTGGTATCGGTCGTTGTCTTTTTCCTCTTTATCCTGATGGATACTTTCGCCCAGATGGTCGGGTCTTTCATCACCACTTTCCTGGGCGCCATCGACTTTGCGAATGTGATCAAGTCGCAGGGCGCGATTGATGCCGGCGCCGCGGTGGAGAAGGCGATCAGTTGGTTGACCCCGTCCAACCGAGTGGCGACCTACACGGAGGGTGTATTCTCCATTCTGCCGTTTATCTTCCTGCTCAGTTATGCGTTCCTGTTCCTATTCTTTACCACCCGCGCAATCGAAAAGCGGCGCTGGACTCAGAAATAGCGTGCAGGCATAGACGGAGGTATTACTTATGTTGTTTAAGTTGGAAAATATTATAAAGCCGGTCGCGGACAAAGAATCCGCCTCTTTCGACAACATCACTCAGACAGAATCGGTCGTAGATCAGAATCTTGCGGAAACTGCGGAAGCCGCAGACGCAGCGGCGGAAACTCCCGTTACCGCGGAGCCTGAGAGCGAAATCGAGGAGAAACCTGAAATCGAGGAGCGGAAGCGCTCCGGCAGGAAGGCCGCACGAAAGGCGAGAGGGCGGGAAGTCGACAAGCGCAATAAGCGCTTGGGTCGCTTTTCAACATTGACGATTATTATTGTTATAGCGATAGTTCTGGTTCTGAATCTGGCACTCGAGGGCGTAGGACAGGAATGGAAATGGGATTGGACCGCCAATAAGAGCTTTACCCTGGACAAAGCTTCGCTGGAACTGCTGAGCGGCCTGGAGGACGATTTAGAGATTGTCATTTTGACTACCGAAGATGCATTCCCGGGGTATTTGCGGCGCATCAGCAAGGTATCACTGGCCTTTGTTCCCGACCTGTTGAATCAGTACAAACTCAATTCCGGCGAGCGTCTGACGATCCGCTATGCGGACATTATCAGAAATCCCGATCTGGTCAAGGAAATCGATCCCAGTGGTCTGCAGAGCCTGGCCGAGGGAAATCTGGTTGTGAGGAATAAGAGCAATAATCGGCTCAAGGTAGTGCCCGCCGGCTCGCTGGTAAAATACGAATTCAACCAACAGTACATGCAGACCATTCCCGTGGCCTATCAGGCCGAGGCGCAGATCAGCGGCGCGATCAAATATGTTTCGACCACGAATATCCCGGTCGTATATTTTGTTTCCGGACATAACGAGACTCCGGTTGACGAAAAATACTCGTTGTTGAACTCCTTGCTGGTAAACAATAACTTCGACGTGAAGAGTCTCAACACTTCGACCGGCCAACCGATTCCCGATGACGCAACGGTATTGATACTTTTCAATCCCCAATATGATATTTCCAGCGATGAGGTACATTCCTACAAGGACTACCTGAACCGCGGCGGCTCTCTGTTTATTACGACGGAGCCGAATATTCAGACCTTCGTTAATTTTAATTCCCTGCTTCTGGATGTCTTTAACCTGCAAATTACCGGTGATCGGATTAGGGAAGAGAATCAAGACTGGCGTCTGCCGCGCTATAATCCCAATACCGGTCGGGCGGAATACAATGATCCGTACGTGTTCCTGGCGACGCTGGAGCGCAGCTCGATCTATGACGATCAGATTGAGAACGCTCTCTATATGACCGGGCCGTCGCGCTCGATTATCGCCGGCAATAATGCCCGCGATTGGATTACAACCGAGGCTGTCATCGTGACCTCGCCCAGAGGAACTCTCGAATTGGACGGCGATAAGGAGCGGATCTCGGATGAGGGCAGACAGTCGATAGTCATGTCGAGTGAAAATATGGGTCGTGTGGACGGTAAGAGTGTTACCAAAGGCGCTCGGGCTGTCATCAGCGGTAATGACAGCTGGCTGACCGACTCGACGCTGGGCCTGTCGCCGAATATCATCAATACCGGTACTTTCTACTACGCAGCCTCCTGGTTGGGACGTTCCGAGTCAACTAATACGCAAATGTATATTCAGACCAAGCCGCTGGTATCTTACTCTATAAATTATAACAATACCTCGGTGATTAACCTCGTTGCTTCACTGTCGGCACTGGTAATACCGTTGGTCCTACTGATTATCGGTCTGGTGGTCCGCTCGCGCCGCAAGCGCCTGTAACGAAAGGCGGTGAGTGCGAATCATGAAACAAAAGCGCAAGATCATCATTTTGTCGGTCGTTTTGGCCGTGCTCATAGTCGCCTTGACTTTGGTATCCGTCTTCAACCTGGGCGGCAAGCCGAAGCAGACGACTGGCACGACCCTAAGCTCGGAACAGCGTGCTCCGGTGCTTCAGGTTAAGAAAGAAGAGGTGCGTAGCATCGAAGTCTTTTACGGCGACAATCATCTGGTTTACCTGGCATCGTCATATCAGCCGACTTTACCGCCGGTGGCCACGAACCCGGCCGCGACTGCTTCGCCGACTCCGCGCCCGACTCCGCAACCGGATGTCGCCTGGACTTTGCAGGGCTATGAGGATGCCCGCGTTAACGAATCTCTTCTTAAGTCAACGGCGGAGGGTCTGTTGGTGGTATCGAACGTGCAGGAGATCACGGATAATTCCGATAATCTGGCACAATTCGGCCTGGAGAGTTCAAAAAATAGGATTATCTACACTCTCAAAAACGGTAACAAGCACGAGGTGTTGATCGGTAAGGAGGTCCCCGGAGCCAGTCAGTTCTACGCCCGCGATGCGAGCAACTCCCGTGTCTGTACGGTTACTTCGGTTGTCGACAGAATGCAGAACTCGATATTGGATTATTTGGACAAGAAAATCATTCCTTTCCCGGTCGAGGATTGGGCAACGATTGAGCTGAAACGAAAAGCGGACCAGTTCGATTTTGTCGCCCGGGCACACCCCTATGATCCTACGCCGGCCGATCCGAACGACCGAAAGTCCGATGAGCATTACAAGACGGAGGGGCAGATTGCCCTGTATTGGGATGCTTTGCGTCCCATGGAGCGCAAGGTCGACGTCGATAATCTGCAAACTTTGGTGTCGCAACTGATTAATCTTTCCGCCGTCAATTTTGTCGAGTATAACCCGTCCGATTTGGCGCGCTATGGTCTGAATGACCCGGCCTATAGCATCGTTCTGACCGACGGCAGCCGAAGCCTGGAGATTAAAATCGGCGATGCTTCCGGCGACGGAAATTTCTATGCGATCGCCAGTAATAACGATGCGGTTTTCCGGGTGTCCTCCGACGCCACGGCGAATTTGGATGTGAGCCCGGAACGTTTGTTCGACCGCTGGGCGGCTCTGCAGGGTATTTTCCACGTCAAAAAGCTAACCGCGACCTATGACGGCAATACTTATGTGGCCGAGATTTTTGTCCCGACCCCCAAAGAGGAGGAGAAAGACGATACTTTGGAGGAAAATTTCATCCTCAACGGCGCGGATGCCAATGTCACAAGCAGCAGAGATAAGTCTTACTTCAAAGAATGGTATACGGCGATTATCGGCATTCTTGCCGACGGCTTGGATTTGGAAAACGAGCCGGATCTGAGCGCCGCACCTGATTTCCACTTCCATTACGAACATCGAAACGGCGACCCCGATAAGGATGTAAAACTGTACAAGCGCGACGAACATTCATATTTTATGGTGGTTGACGATGAGTACATAGGAATGTACTACAATGCATCCAATTTAACGGATCAACGCGCTTCTACGCTCGGTCTGTATCCGGCAACGGAGCGCCTGTTGACTGCGATGGAGAAGGCGGTGGACGGAGTTTATGACTTCCCGGAGAACTAGGCCTCCGGTTCAAAAAAGCGGGGGAAACAGAAACAGTCGATCGACCGGTCGTCCGCCGGTGAGCCCGACTGCCGGTCGCCGCGGCGTGGCGATCCTGGTGGTCGTGTTGCTTTTTCTGTTTCTGGTCGCCTTAGTGGTGCTGTATCGCCTGCCCGATATGCAGAAAGATCCGTTACAAATTGAGCCCGGCGATTATATCGGCGAAGGCGGCTTCAATCTATCCCTGGCGGAAGCGGAGTGTCTGCGTCCCTTTACGGATAATCTGCTCCTGCGCATCAGTGCGGACAAGTTGGAATTTCTGAATCTGGACGGTAAAGTCGAGGGTTCCGTCGATGTTAGTCTGAGTCAGCCGGAATTTGTTAGAAAAGGTGATTATGGTCTGGTCTTTGATTACGAGAATCACAGCTATTATGTGTTTCGCGAGCGGAATTTACAGTATTCGGGTCGAACCGACCAGGTCATTGCGGCGGCCTCGCTGGGCGGTAACGGCAATATAGCCCTGGTTCTTAATGAATTCGGCACTCGCGGCGTATTGCGGGTGCTGGATGCGGAAGGTCAGTTGATCTTTGACTGGACTCTGCGGGACAATCGCAAGTCCGGATTTATTTTGACAAGTGCCTTTAATTCCGCCGGTGACCGCCTCTTCGTCAGCATGTACAATACCGCCAACGTACCGGCAACACCTTTGATAACCTGCCTCGACGTTACGCGTTCGGCCCGTGAGCGCATTGTCGCCCAATATCGCCCCGAGCCGCGGGAACCTTATCTGTTGCTTTATCCGTATGGAGAGGACAATCTGGTCGCGGTTTCGCCGCGCCATGTTTGCCTTATTCGTAACAATATCAGCTATGATTGGCTCGAGTCGGCCGGCTTTGATTCGGCCGGAATTAACGGCGACACTTTCTGGTTCGTTGCCCGTGCCGAGATGAACGGTACACCCTCCTTTGCCGGCATCAAGTTGCCCGAAACCATCACAGTGGTGCCGACCGGTTCGACGCCGGCTCAGCAGACCCGTGATTTGCTGAATAGGGGACTGCCGCTGGGTGAGTTGCCCGGACAGGTTACTAACGGCGGAAAATTCGTTGTCCTGACTCAGGCGAATCTCTTGCGGCGCATTGATGTTTCCCGACCGAATGTTGCCGATGAATACAATCTCGAGGGAGAAATTCTGGCCTGTCGGGTGGATTCCGGCGGCAATGCAATATGTGTAATGGATAAGGCAGTGCGGATTTTAGTCGTGCGCTAGACGGTGTCGTATGCCGGAGACTGGGTTATTTGATGTGGCGATAATCGGTGGCGGCGCGGCCGGACTTTTCTTGTGCTCATATTTGCGCGAGACCGATCTGCGAGTGATCCTGTTTGAACAACAGGAAATTCTCGGACGCAAACTGACCGCGACGGGCAACGGGCGCGGCAATCTTTCCGCTGTTGAAGTAAATGCGGATCATTATTTCTATGACCGGAACGATCCGGCGGCACGGGGAATTATCGAAAAAGTCTTGGCCGGACTGACTCCAAATGACCTGCAACGCCGTATGGCTGATCTGGGTCTGGCCTGTACCGCAATCGACGGGCGGATTTATCCGCTCAGTCTGCAGGCTCTGTCTTTGCAACTGACGCTCCGCGATGCGGCTTTTTCTACCAATATAGTTATCGAACAGCCGGCACGAATTGTGAAACTGCAAGCCCCGCAACCGGGCTGTACCGGCTATACGCTCCGTACCGATTCCGGAGCATCTTATAGCGCTACCTGTGTTGTCATAGCAATCGGTGGGCCGGCCGATCCCAATTTGAGCGGCTGGCAAAATCTCGCCGAACTGTGGGAGAGTGCGGGTCTGAGAATGGGACGACCGTTTGCACCGGCTCTGGCGCGCCTAAAGCTGGCCAATCCGGCCAGACGCCTGGCCGGAACCCGCGTCCAAGCAGCGGTATCGGTGTACGACCGTCCGCTCGACGGGAAGATTATTTATGCGGAAACCGGGGAAATTCTGTTCACCGAGTACGGCCTGTCCGGTATCCCGATTCTGAATGTGGCTGGTGCCATTTCGCCGTATATGACGCAGTATCAGCCGGAATTGCGACTGAATTTTTGGCCGAAGCGTCCGGAAAGAGAATTGGAAAAGCTGCTTCATTCCGAATATGTGCATCGGGCGGAGCGTCCGCTTACCGAGGCCTTTGCCGGGATTTTGCCGGAAAAACTGCGGCAATATCTTTGCACTCTGGCTCTGACGACAGTAGCGCCGGATAAGTTGCGGCGTAAAGAAACAGAGGACGAAAAGGCGACTAAGTGGGAGATATTGAGTCGCATAAAGTTGGGCGAACTACTGCCGGATTTCATTGACGAGGTGAGGAGACTCATATTGGGGCTGACTTGTCCTATAATAGCGGTAACGGATATGGCCACGGCTCAAACCGCGATCGGCGGTTTAAAGCTGGGACAGTTCTCCGCCAGCTTGGAGGCAAAGACCGGTTCCGGCCTATTTGTTTGCGGAGAGTTGCTTGATGTTACGGGTCTGTGCGGAGGTTATAATCTGCATTGGGCCTTTGCTTCCGCAACGGCGGTGGCGCGGGGAATTCGCAGGTTTTTCCCGGATAGAGGTATGAGAGAGGAGGCTGGCATTGCTTAACGACATCGATACGGTTCGACTCAGGCTGATGCTCTCGGCTGTGGCCGCGACCGAACGGATCGGTCGACAAATTCTGTGGCTCAATCCGCCGCCGGAAGAAATGTTCAGCAAGGCCGGCACATTCGGCCTGCCGCCTACCGTGCGCATGGGTATGCGCCGCGAGATTTATGATGAATTTGTTACCGCGGCGCGGAACGGTCTTTTTACCGGCGAACCGGTGCATTTTCAGGATCCGGAGCTGGAGGATTGTCCGGCGCTTTATGCCTTGCCCGGCTGTCGTCTTCGTCGTGACGGAACGGTATACGAGGCGGCCTGGGAGGGGGAATTTCCGATCCATCAGGGGGTCTTTATCGACATTATTCCGCTGGACAGCGTTCCCGACGGCGCGGCGGCGCGCGGTATGTTCCTGCGTCGTTATTTGAAGCGCCAGGAGGCATTACAGCAGGCCGTGAGGCGGGAACTGATGCAGGGCACGGGAATATATGGCGCTCAGAATCGAACCGAAATAGAAATGCTTTGGGAACGGCGGCGCAGTCTGCTGAATCGTCAAAAGAAGAGCCGAAGCTTGACCATACTGCCTGCCCATCCGGAATTCTATCCGGAAGGTATTATACCGGGAGAGGTGATCGATAACCCCGACTTTTGTGTTTTTGAGCGGGTTAGCCTTGCCGTTCCCCGGCAGAGATTCGGTCAGTTTATTTGGCAGGAATGGTATGCGAACAATGTCCGGGAACAGGATCTGCCGATTCTGCACCACGACATCCCGGATGACATACTCTTCGCAGATCGGGAGTATATTGAAAAATCGCCGCATTGGCGTTGAGAAAGGAAATAGAAATGACCGGTATGAACATGAAAACGAGTGGAAACCACAAGACGAGTAAGTATGACTTCTTAATTGTCGGAGCCGGCCTGGCCGGAGCTTCCTTCGCCCACAAGGCCGTATCTGCCGGGAAGACGTGCCTGGTAATCGACCGCAACCCGTACATTGCCGGCCTGGCGCACACGGAGTTCGTCGGCCCGATTGCCGTGCACACCTTCGGCGCGCATATTTTCCACACCAATGATGACGAATTGTGGCACTATGTGAACGGGCTGACCGAATTCAACAACTTCATCAACAGCCCTATGGCTAACTACAGGGGAGAGGTCTACAATTTGCCCTTCAACATGAATACTTTCAATAAGATGTGGGGAACCTGGCGTCCCGAGGACGCGCAGGCAAAAATCGCCGAACAGCGCGCCGCTCAGACGGGCGAACCGCGCAATCTGGAGGAGCAGGCAATCAGCCTGGTCGGCGAGGATGTCTACCGCAAATTAGTTCAGGGCTATACGGAAAAGCAGTGGGGGCGCGACTGCACCGAGCTGCCGGCTTTTATCATCCGTCGTCTGCCGGTGCGCTTCACCTACGACAATAACTATTTCACCGATCCGCATCAGGGAATTCCCCGCGCCGGGTATGACGTCCTGGTCGCGCGCATGCTGGAAGGCAGCGATGTGAAGTTGAGTACCGACTTCGACCCCTGGTATCGCGAGAATTGGCGTAGCGTTGCCGACCGTCTCGTCTTTACCGGCCAGATCGACCACTTCTTCCGTCAGGAGCTGGGTATGCTCGAATGGCGGACGGTCCGCTTCGAGAGCGAACGGCTCGAAATTCCGAATTATCAGGGCGTAGCGGTGATGAATTTCACTGATCGGGAGACACCGTGGACGCGAATCATTGAACATAAGCATTTCAATCCGGTTGACTGCGACTTTACCATAGTAACACGGGAATATCCCGCGGAGTGGCAGCCCGGCGAACAAGCCGCCTATACGGTGAATGACGAGCGTAATACACAGCTCTACGAACGCTATCGTAAAATGGCTGCCGATCTCAACGACGTGATCTTCTGCGGACGTCTGGCCGAGTATAAATACCTGAATATGGATCAGGTGATTCTGCGGGCGCAAGAAATCGCCCGCCAGGCCTTGTCCTGATTCCGAGGCTTATGCCGATGACGAGCGCTCCCAAGTCAAAGAAGGGTTCTTCCGTCCGTATGCTTCACGGACAGCGGGCCGCGATTCAGGGTTTGTTTCTGAATATGCTGCTCGCCGGGAGCAAGCTCTCCGTCGGCTATATTTTTAACAATCTCTCCGTACAGGCCGAGGGCTTTAATAATCTGAGCGATTTGGCCGCCTCAATCGTGTTGGTAGTCAGTATGTATTTTGCCGCCAAGCCGGCCGATCACAAACATCCCTTCGGTCATCAGCGGATGGAGTATGTCTCCGGTCTGATTGTCGGTTGCCTGATTCTCCTATTCGGTTTTGAATTGGCTCTGGCCTCGATTCGGCGTGTAATCGCCCCAGTTATGCCGGATCGAAGTCCCCTGATCCCGATTGTATTGTGTTTTTCAATAGCGGTAAAAATGAGCATGTTTGTGTTGTATAGACGTGCCGCCAAACGCATGCAATCGGATTCGTTGCGTGCCAATATTCAGGACAGCATCAACGACGTTTTTGTAACGTCGGCGGTGCTGCTCGGCTATATTGTCAATCATTTTGTCAGTTGGAATATCGATGCCTGGCTCTCCCTGTTACTTTCAGTTTATATTTTGATCAGCGGCTTCAATCTCGTTCGTTCCCTGATAAGTGTAATTTTGGGAGAGGGACCGGCGCCGGAGTTTTTGGAAAAGCTCGGAGGTTATTTTGAAAATCACCCGGAAATAATCGGCTTCCACGATGTCATGATGCATACTTACGGTTCTGGCAAAACCTATGTCACGGCGCATTGCGAGATCGACGCAAGTCTCTCGCTGCACGAAGCACATGCGGTGATTGAATCAATTGAACATGAGGCGCGCCGAGATATGGGTATCGACCTGTTGATTCATATCGACCCGTCCGATGTCACCTCCGAACCCGCCCGCCGCTTGCGCCGAGCGATACAGCAGATTGTCGGTCGCTACCGTGACAGATGGAGCGAGATTTGCGGTTATCATGATCTGAACATCAACGAGCATGCTCCGAAACCGGAGGTCAGTCTGGATTTGGTTCTGGCTTGGGGACGTAGGAATGAGGTCAACGACCTGATCGGTGATATCCGGGATGAAGTGCGGGATGTTTATCCGGAGGCTAAGGTTCGCCTCCGCATCGAATATGCCGACGCCTCGACCCAGGGTGCCTCGGTGCCCGTGGAGGCTGCCGCCGCGACTCTGGAACTGACCACAGATGATGTGCTAACGGTGGATTGAGCATGGCGAAGCAGACGGACAAGGTTTATATCACTGCTCTCCACCTTTCCTACGGCGGAGCGGAACGAGCCATAACTGCCCTGGCAAATGCCCTTGCGGAAGTTGGCTTTGAAGTCACCCTGTTGGTCACATACAAACTCTGCGAACCGGTTTACTCGCTCGACCCTAGGGTTGCAATACGATATCTGACTGATCGCCGGCCGAATCGCGCCGAGATAGCTATGGCACGCCGGAAGGGGCATCCTTACGGCCTGTTGAAGAATCTCTTTGCGGCCGGCATAACCCTGATTCGCAAGTACAGTACAATGCGTAAAGCTCTGCGGGAAATTGATTCCGGGGTAGTTATTGCTTCGCGCAGTGAGCACAGCCGTCTTCTCGCCAAAGTGGCACATCCCGATGTAGTGCGGATTGCCCAGCTTCACCAGGATCATTATTTCAGCCCGCGACTTCGCCGCGACTACCGGGGTATTTTTCGTGAAATTGATACTTTAGTTGTGCTGGTACCGACTTTTGCCGAAGAGATTCGCCGCATGATGAACGGCTACAACAGTTATACGGATTGCCTGGCTATACCGAATTTCCTGAACAGCAGTGAAAACGATGCCAAGGACGGGAAGAACGAAGCATCGATAGGGGGATCGACCTTGGACACAATGACCGGCCAGTCGGTCAGGTCGGTACTATATGTCGGTCGCCTGGAATATGAAAAAGGTCCGGACCGCCTCCTGGAGGTCTGGAGCCTGCTCAAACAATATCCGGATATGCGTGCGGTTCGGCTGATCATTCTCGGGGACGGTAGTATGTCGGAGCAGCTCAAGACACAGGCCGAACGGCTGGGTATCGTTGGCGATGTGGACTTTCGCGGTTATGTTTCCGCCGACGATGTGGCGATGGAAATGCGCGTTGCCGATGTCTTGGCAATGACTTCGCGCTCGGAAGGCTTTGGCTATGTACTGCTTGAAGCGATGGATGCGGGGCTGCCCATCGTGGCCTATGATGTGCGCTCCGGTCCGGCCGAGTTGATTGTTAACGGCAGTACCGGCTACCTGGTTCCGAATGATCGTCCCGATATCTTCGCCGCTCGTCTGCACGAATTGCTGACCGATCCGAAGCGGTGTGCCGACTTTGCCCGTGCCGGCAGGGAGCGGGCGCAACGATCTTTCAGCCGGCGGGAAATAGTCGAGCGCTGGTTGCGGGTCTTAAAGGCCGCTGCCGGGCGTCGCGGTATTGAGTTGACTCCTCTTCAATCACGGGAAGAGAATAATGGCGGTTAAAGATATTATCAGGCGGGATATCACCCGTTCAATCTATTTTTGGCTACTGCTTCAGCCGCTGATCGATATTGTCACCTCGCTCATGATTCGCGTTGGGATTACCCTGACAATCGGCATTGTCCTGCGCGCGGTTTTTCTTTTGTTGACCACGCTGTATGCGTTGATGAATTTGAGCAAATCGCGATACAAACTCCCGGCAACGGTTTGGTATGTGCTGACCGCCGCCTATGTGATTGCGCACATTGTCTACCTTTCCGGCATGGGCGGGGATGGGCTGGTTGCCAATCTTATCGGTCTGTTCAAAACCTTCACCTTTCCGGTGCTCCTGGTCAATTTTCTCGTTTTGAGGGAACGTCGTTTGTTGAGGATCGACTGGGTGCCGCTCGGTCTGCTCGGTCTCGTTTACGGTATCCTGATTGTTATCCCGGCTCTTACCGGCACGGCCTTTCCGAGCTATGTCGATACGGGGATCGGCTATGTTGGCTGGTTCTATGCCGCCAATGAGGTATCCGCCATCCTAACGTTGCTATTTCCGCTCCTTATGCTCACGGTTCTACTTGACGTGACTACTTTCGGCTCCGCCGGTTCACGGTCGTCTCGTAGCCGGTTTCTGCGGTTTGCCTATATACTGCTTGTTCCGGTCGTGATGGCCTTTTGTGTTACGTTCATAGCGACTAAGGCACTTCTCTTTGCTTTTGTTTTCTATTTGATTTTAATCATTCTGCTGCTCGTTTTTTTTGTATTAAGACGGAGGTTTGCCTCCTCGCGCCGCCGCTCAACGACGATGCTTCTAACGACCTGCGCTGTTCTGGCTCTGATCGCCTTGCTGTATCTGGTTTCGCCTTTCAGAGAACAGCAGGGGCAGTTGACTCGTCCCGGATTGAATTTACCGAAAATTGAAGGGGAAGGGTTGTGGTTTGATTTACTCCGCCTTCTGCAGCCGGTTTTGAGCGGACGTGACCAATTTATCATGCCGATTCAGGCTGTTTTCTCCTCTCAACCGCCGCTCGGACAAATCCTCGGCCTGGGCTACGCCGATTTGCCGACCTACGCTCATGGTATTGCTAAATCTATCGAGATGGATTTCATCGCTACATTTTTTGCCCACGGCTGGGCGGGATTTCTGCTTTGGTTTCTTCCGCTGGTGGTAGTGCTTATTCTGTCAGTCAGCCGGGTCTTTACTTTCCTGCGCAAAAAACACCATGACTATCCGTTAAGCGCCCTAAGCATCCTGACGTTCGGCTACGCCCTTCTGATCTCTTTGGTCGGGGCAGCCATCTCCGGACATGCTCTGGTCTCACCGGCGGTCAGCCAGCTGATTGCTCTTGTTTTTGTGGCGATTTTGAATTACGCCGAATCTATACCGGAGAATATCGATCCCGTATCGGGAAGTTCAGCTCCCGAAAATCCCCCGAAGCCGGAAGAGATTGCGCAGTAATCCGTAACGGCGGCGTTCGATCAGATTAAAGGAGAGGCGAAAACCCCGCGAGCTGAACCTATTATCTTTCAGATAAGGATTTTTTCTGAAATCGGGGAAATTACGCTCGGTAAATGCATATAGATCACTGAGCAGGGGATGTCGCGGATCCTGCCGCGCTATACGCACACTGCTGGTAACAAAAGCATTGTAAATAACCAAAAACTCCAATTCTGAACGGAACTTCTCTTCTTCCTGCCTTACCTTAAACCAGTCCAGCAACTCCTCTAACACCTGAATCATCTCGATATTGCGCGCCAGACGGGTACTGTTCATTATCGACTCCGGATTGCGACGGTAATGATAGGTGACGGCGGGGGTATAAACAATGTTGCGCGCCAGAACGGTCAGCCGGGGAATCAGATGCAGATCTTCAAACCAACTGCGCGGAGTAAAACTCAATCCGGTTTCCGTGAATAAATCCCGCCGATATAGCCTGATACAGGCGGACGGATGGAAAAGCAACAGCTGCGGATTGTTTTCGGCGTTGAGCGGTTGATTCTGCCATTCGGATCCGTAGTTCGGTTGGGGAGGGAGTAGCTTGTCGTTCACAAACGGGGCAAAATTAGCGATGACCATGTCGGCATTACCGGGAATCGACCGGGCAGCGGTGGCAAAGGCGGAGAGAAAGTCGGGTGCTACTCTATCGTCGCTGTCGACGAAAGCGAAATATTCACCTTTTGCGGCGGCAATACCGCTGTTACGCGCTCCGCCCAGCCCCTTGTTCTCTTGATGGAGCGGACGTACACGCGGATCGCGGCGGGCATATTCATCGAGGATCGTCCCCGTGTTATCCCGAGAGCCGTCGTTGACCGCGATAATTTCGTAACTGTCGAAGGAATATTCCTGATTGAGCAGGGAGTCGATACATTCATTTAACCATTTATCTGCGTTATAGGCCGGAACAATGACGCTGATGAACATGGATAATGCCTCCTTCGCTGTTGTTACTATTTTAGCACAGAGCCACCCCGACCGGGGGCGGCTCTGTGATCGCACTTCTTTACTATTTCGCGAACGATTACTTACCGGTTACGGCGACGACGGCAGAGCCGTACTTCTCCTTGATGAAGTCACGGATTTCCTGGCTTTGCAGCACTTCGACGAGTGCCACGACGCGCGGATCCTTCTCGTTGCCGGCCTTGACCGCGATTACGTTGGCGTATTCATCGGTTGCCTTAGAGCTGGCATCCTCATACTTCAGAGCCAGCTTTTCAATGTCAATACCGGAACTAAGGGCGTAGTTACCGTTGATTACCGCCAGATCGACATCGGCCAGGGAACGAGGCAACAGAGCCGCCTCGAGCTCTTCGATTTTGTAATTATGCGGATTCTCGGCAACGTCGTTGACTGTGGCCGTGAATCCGTCCAGCGGCTTGAGCTTAATCAGTCCGGCCGCCTCAAGGAGCATGAGGGCGCGGGCTTCGTTGGAGTCGTCGTTGGGCACGGCGATGGTCGCTCCGTCCTTGAGATCAGCCAGGGAGGCGGTTTTGCCGGCGTAGATGGCAAAGGGCTCGTAGTGAATCTTCGCCACTCCGACGAGGTTGGTGTTGTTGGACTTGTTAAAGTTGAGAAGATAGGGCGTGTGCTGGAAGTAGTTGGCTTCCAGGTTGCCGTCATTGACCTCCGTATTCGGCATTACGTAGTTGTCGAATTCCTTGATCTCCAACTTGAATCCCTTGGCTTCCATCAGCGGAACAGCCGCCCGGAGGATCTCGGCGTGCGGTGCGACGGAAGCGCCGATGCGCAGGGTTTTGCTGTCTGTCTTCTGAGCGCAGCCGGCACCCAGGGCAAGTCCGAGGAACAGGATGAGCAACAGAGCGATTGTTTTGATACTTGTTTTTTTCATTTCTATTTTCCCTTCTCTATTTAAAATCTATTTTATAGATCTATAGACATTTCTATTCGGCGCGGCGGCGACGATCCAGACGACGCGCCAGGTGCAGACCGGCCTCCTGTATGATCTGAACGACAATGATCAGGAGGGCGACGGTATATAGCATGATTCCCGTGTTATAGCGGTGATAGCCGTAATTGATTGCGATAGTGCCGAGTCCGCCGCCGGCCATGAAACCGGCCATCGCGGAGTAACCGAGAATTGTGGTGGTCGCAATGGTTGCGCCGACCATCAGGGAGGGTTTGGCCTCCGGAACCATGACCTTGAACAATACCTGACGATCGCTGCTGCCCATGGAACGGGCGGCCTCAATGACGCCGGCATCGACCTCGCGCAATGAGGATTCAATCATGCGGGCGACATAAGGGGCGGCGGCGACGACCAGCGGCACTATGGTGGCCGTTGAACCGATCGAAGTACCGACAACCAGGCGGGTGAAAGGGATTATGGCCACGGCGAGGATCAGGAAAGGAACCGAGCGTAGCATATTGATGACAAAGCCGAGGGTGAGATTGACCGCGCGGTTGGGACGCAGACCTTTTTTGTCCGTGACGGTCAGAAGCATGCCCAGCGGCAACCCGATCAGATAGGACAAAAAAGTCGAGATGAGAGTCATGTATAAGGTCTCCAGGAGACCCTGACCCAGAAGTCGTAAGAGTTCAAGCGTTGTCATGCCAAATTTCCTCCGTAAAGGTTATGTTGCGTGATTTCAGATATTCGTGAATCCGCCGTTGGGCGGCCGGGTCGTCGGGCAGTTGAATCAGCATTTGTCCGTAGGCGCGACCCTCGATGTTTTTGCTGTCGGCCGAGAGGATATTGACCGGCGCCTGGCAGGCCAGAACCATATTGGCCAGGACAGGCTCAAAGGAAGATTCGCCGTCGAAGACGATGCGCAGAGCCGTGTCGCCGGTCAGGCGTTCGACCAGCTCGCCGCCGGGAAAGACCAGTTGGCGGGCGATCGCGCTTTGCGGTCGGACGAAGATCTCCGTCACACTGCCGACTTCGACAATGCGACTGCGATCGATGACGGCAACGCGGTCGCAGATGCGCTCAACGACGGACATTTCGTGGGTGATCAGAACAATTGTAACGCCGAGCTCGCGGTTGATTTTCTTGAGCAGGGCAAGGATCGAGTCGGTGGTGGAGGGATCAAGGGCGCTGGTTGCCTCGTCGCAGAGCAGGACGGAGGGGGAAGTGGCGAGAGCGCGGGCGATGGCGACGCGCTGTTGCTGTCCGCCGGAAAGTTCGGAAGGAGTGGCCGTTTCCCGATCGGGCAAGCCGACCAGTTCCAGCAGTTTGCGGGCGCGAGACAAACGTTGTTCGCGGGAAACTCTGGCGATTTCCAGCGGATAGCAGATATTTTCGATGGCGGAACGTTGTTGAAAGAGGTTGAAGCTCTGGAAAATCATCCCCATCGATTGGCGCAGCTTGAGGAGCTCGGATTTGGGAAGGGCGCTTAAATCGCGTCCCTTAAAGAAGACCCGCCCCGAGGTCGGCTTTTCCAGGAGGTTGAGACAGCGAATCAAGGTGCTTTTACCGGCGCCGGAGAGCCCTATAATCCCGAAGATCTCCCCGGCATAGATTTCCAGGTTGATATCCATCAGCGCCTCAATCGGCTCCGGCTTGACGGCGAAAACTTTGCTGAGGTTTTCAACTTTTAGAATGATATTATCTTGTGTGTTCATCTTACCCTCCCGTATTTCGGGTGCTATAACGCCTATTCCTATATACAGCTATCCCTTGTGCGGGGAACAGCGAAAAAGGTTCAATTGTCAAAAGTTGAAATCAGCCGTTCGGCATTCGCATGCCGCAGAAATGGATTTTGTAGCGGTTGATGCAGTCTTGAATAATAGTCAGAGCCTCTTCGCGACCCAGCGTATCACTGATGGCGGAATGTTTGTGCTCGAGTGACTTATAAATTTCGAAAAAGTGTTCGATCTCGTGCGCGATATGCGGCGGTAGCTCAGATAGATCCTGGTAGAAATTCCAGGTCGGATCCTGGGTTGGGATGGCGATGATCTTGTCGTCGACCTCGTCACCGTCCATCATGCGTATGACCCCGATGGGATAGGCCTCGACCATGACCAGCGGATCAAGAATTTCCGTACATATGATCAGTACATCGAGGGGGTCGCCGTCGTCGGCATAAGTGCGCGGTATGAAGCCGTAATTGGCGGGATAGTGTGTAGACGTGTACAGGATGCGATCCAGGCGCAAAAGACCGGTGCGTTTATCCAGCTCATACTTCTTTTTACTGTAGGCCGGAATTTCGATGACGCCGATGAATTTCTCCGGAGTTATCAGTTCCGGGTCGACACTATGCCAAATGGTACTCATCTGTTCCTCCTCGTCGCCGCGGTAGTGCTATAATGATAGCACAAATACCGTAGGAGGTTAAGCATGAGTAAAATAACAGCAGGCATATCTATCGGCGAGGTATCACCGCCCCAGGGGATTCAACTGGCCGGATACCCCCATTACGAGCGTTTAAACACGGGGATCCACGACCCTCTTTACGCTACCTGGTTATATCTGAAGGATGAGCGTAGCGGTGAGCAGGTGCTGATAATGTCATCCGACTTACTGAATTTCAGAGGAACTCAGGTCGATAAAATCAAGCAGGCCATCATCGCGGGCAGTGATATCGGGCTGCGTCCGGAACAGATCAACGTTACCTGCTCCCATACGCACAGTGCGCCGACGACCATCGGCGGCAGTCGTGCCAGCGGAGACGATGAGTCATATGTCGAGCCGGTCAATGAGGAGTATGTTGCCTGGCTGCTGGCGAAATGCGCGGAGCTGGGCCTTGAGGCACTGGCGAATACTTTCCCGGCGGAGATAGCACAGGGTAAGGCCTATCGCGGCAAAGAGCACGGCATCAAGGGCAATCGTCGCGATCCGGAGAACGGACCTGCCGATCCGGAAATGCCGATTCTTCTGGTGCGCGATTTGTCTGGACAGTTGCGCGCCATCCATGTCGCCTATTCGATGCATCCGACGTTCCTGCATGCCGAGAGTAAACTGGTCAGTGCGGACTATCCCGGCGCGATGCGGGCATATTTCGCGGAAAAATTCCCCACGGCCGTGTTTATGTTCGGACAGGGCACCTCGGGCGACCAGAGTTCCCGTTATTTCCGTACCGGACAGACTTTTGCCGAAGCGAAGCGCTTTGGAACACTGCTTGCGGAAGGAATTATGGAAGCGATTCCGCAGCTCAGCTACACGGATACGGTTGAGTTGAAAAATGTCACGGTGCCGATCAATGTTAAGCTGAAAGACTTCAGCGACCTGCCCGGCGCCGAAAAACGCTTGGAAGAATGTCTGAAGCGTGAGCAGGAGGCCATCGCGGCCGGCGGTTCTTACACCGAAACACAGACGGCGAATCTCTGGGTTCTGGGAGCGGAGCACGGCGTGCGCTATGCGCGTTTGTACGCTTCGGGTGAGATGGATGCATATCTGGCTCCCCACGGCTCCTTCGCGTTCCAAATCACTCTGATCAACGACGCGGCATACGTCTTTCTCCCGGGCGAGATATTTGTGGAATTCGGTCTGGATATCAAGGAGCGTTCCCCTTTTGAGGATACCTTTGTTTTCACTTTGTCTAACGGATCTTTGCCGGGTTACTGTGTGACACGGGAAGAAGCGGAAGCAGGCGGCTACGAGGTTTGGCAGAGCATGATGGATGTTTCGGTCGGATATGATATGGCGGACAGCGTTGTGGCGACGCTGCAGAAGATAAACGGCTAAGAGATTTTATCGGACAAAAGAAACACCTGATGTCAAATAGCCCGGCGCTTAAATACTTGCGCCGGGCTATTCTACGATCTTTCAACAAAAGACAGATGCGTTTATCCGGCTAATACTTTTTCTGTAAGCCGGGATTTCGGCAACACCAACAAATTTTTCCGGAGTAATCAATTCCGGGTCGACATTATGTCAAATATTACTTATCTGCTTCTCCTCTCCGCCAAATAGTGCTACAGTAACAGTATAAAAACCGCAGGAGGTTAAATATGAGTAAAATACTAGCAGAAATATCTATCGGCGAGGTATCACCGCCCCAGGGGATTCAATTAGGCGGATATCCTCATTATGAGCGCCTGAACACGGGAATCCATGATCCTCTCTACGCCACTTGGCTATATCTTAAGGATGAGCGTAGCGGCGAGCAGACTCTGATAATGTCATCCGATTTGTTGAATTTCAGTCGGTCTCAGGTTGATAAAATCAAACAGGCTATCATCGTCGGGAGTAATATCGGGTTACAGCCGGAGCAGATAAATGTTACTTGTTCTCATACGCATAGTGCGCCGATAACCAGAGGCGGTTTCCGCGCCAGCAAAGACAAGGAATCTTATGTCGGGCCGGCGGATGAGGATTATGTTGCCTGGTTGTTAAAAAAGTGCGCTGATCTGGGACTCGAGGCGTTGGCAAATACTTTCCCTGCGGAGATTGCCCAGGGTAAGGCCTATCGCGGTAAAGAACACGGAATCAAGGGCAATCGCCGCGATCCGGAAAACGGACCGGCCGATCCGGAAATGCCGATTCTTCTGGTGCGCGATTTATCGGGACAGCTGCGTGTCATCTATGTTGCCTATTCGATGCACCCGACTTTTCTGCATGCGGAGAGCAAGCTGGTCAGCGCGGATTATCCGGGCGCAATGCGGGTATACTTCGCGAAGAAATTCCCCTCGGCCGTATTCATGTTCGGACAGGGGGCGTCGGGCGATCAGAGTTCCCGCTATTTCCGTACCGGGCAGACTTTTGCCGAAGCGAAGCGCTTCGCCGACGTGCTTTCGGAGGGAATCATGGAAGTGATTCCGCAGCTCAGCTACACGGATACTGTTGAACTGAAAAATGTTATGGTGCCGATCAATGTCAAACTGAAGGACTTCAGTGATCTGCCCGGTGCCGAGCGGCGGTTGGCGGAGTGTCGCCGTCGCGAACAGGAACTCATTGATGCCGGCGCTTCGTACACCGAGACACAGACTGCCAACCTCTGGGTTCTGGGAGCGGAGCACGGTGTGCGTTATGCGCGTCTGCATGCCGCCGGTGAGATGGATGCTCATTTGGCCGACAACGTTCCCTATACATTCCAAATAACATTAATCAATGATGCGGCGTATGTTTTCCTTCCGGGCGAGATCTTTGTCGAATTCAGCCTGGATATCAAGGAGCGCTCGCCTTTTGAGGACACTTATGTTCTCACCTTGTCCAACGGCTCTCTGCCGGGCTATTGCGTGACCCGTGATGAGGCGGCGACGGGTGGCTATGAAGTCTGGCAGAGCATGATGGACGTTTCGGTCGGATATGATATGGCGGACAGCGTTGTGGCAACGTTGCAGAAGATCAACGGCTAGGAGATTTTATCGGACAAAAGAAACACCTGATGTCAAAGAGCCCGGCGCAAGTATTTAGACACCGGGCTCTTCTTCTATCTTTCAACAAAAACCGATCTGCTTTTCCTCTCCGCCAAATAGTGCTACAGTGATAGCGTAAAACCGCAGGAGGTTGAGTATGAGTAAAATACTAGCAGGAACATCTATCGGCGAGATATCGCCGCCCCAGGGGATTCAATTAGGCGGATATCCTCATTATGAGCGCCTAAACACGGGGGTCCATGATCCTCTCTACGCCACTTGGCTATATCTTAAGGATGAGCGTAGTAGCGAGCAGATCCTGATAATGTCATCCGACTTGCTGATTTTAACCCGGTCTCAGGTCGATAAAATCAAGCAAACTATCATCGCCGGGAGCAATATCGGGCTGCGCCCGGAACAGATCAATATTACTTGTTCTCATACGCATAGTGCGCCGATAACCGGAGCCGATTTCCCTGCCAACGATGACAATGAATCTTATGTCGAGTCGATTGACGAAGAGTATGTTGCCTGGTTATTAAACAAGTGCGCTGATCTGGGACTCGAGGCGTTGGCGAATCCTTTCCCTGCGGAGATTGCCCAGGGCAAGGCCTATCGCGGTAAAGAACATGGAATCAAGGGCAATCGCCGTGATCCGGAAAACGGACCGGCCGATCCGGAAATGCCGATTCTTCTGGTGCGTGACTTGTCGGGACAGTTGCGTGCCATCTATGTCGCCTATTCGATGCACCCGACTTTCCTGCACGCGGAGAGCGAGCTGGTCAGCGCGGATTATCCGGGCGCAATGCGGGTATACTTCGCGAAGAAATTCCCCTCGGCCGTATTCATGTTCGGACAGGGGGCATCGGGCGATCAGAGTTCCCGCTATTTCCGTACCGGTCAGACTTTTGCCGAAGCGAAGCGCTTCGCCGACCTGCTTTCGGAGGGAATTATGGAAGTGATTCCGCAGCTCAGCTACACGGATACGGTTGAACTGAAAAATGTTATGGTACCGATCAATGTCAAACTAAAGGACTTCGGTGATCTGCCCGGTGCCGAGCGCCGCCTAGCGGAATGTCGCCGGCGCGAACAGGAAATCATTGATGCCGGCGGTTCGTATACCGAGACACAGACTGCCAATCTCTGGGTTCTGGGAGCTGAGTACGGCGTGCGTTATGCGCGTCTGCATACCGCCGGTGATATGGACACATATCTGGCCGAAAATCGTCCCTATACATTCCAAATTACATTGATCAATGATGCGGCGTATGTTTTTCTTCCGGGTGAGATCTTTATGGAATTCAGTCTGGCCATCAAGGAGCGCTCGCCTTTTGAGGACACTTTTGTTTTCACTTTGTCCAACGGCTATTTGCCGGGCTATTGCGTGACCCGTGAGGAGGCGGAAATGGGCGGCTACGAAGTCTGGCAGGGCATGATGGACGTTTCGGTCGGGTATGATTTGGTGGACAGCGTTGTAGCGACGCTTAAACAGCTTCACGGATAGAGGAGTGCGGCTAGGCGTCGATTCCGCTCATATGTTCCTTCAAGGCGGCAAAGCTCTCGTCGCTTATGTCATGCTCCATTAGGCAGGCATCTTTGTAGGCCTGTTCGCGCCCCACACCGATTGAGCGCAGGAATTTGGAGATAACCTCATGACGTTCATAAACGCGCTCGGCAATCTCACGTCCTGAATCGGTCAGAGTGATGTGGCCCGCCTCGTTCATCGTGATGAGTCCGTCGCGACGGAATTTTTTCATCATAACACTGATGGTGGGACGGGAATATCCCATTCTGTTGGCTACGTCAACGGAACGAACCGCATCCATTTTGCGGCTGAGAACCAAGATCGTTTCCAAATACATTTCTCCGGCTTCATGCACTACTGCCATACAATGTGACCTTCCTTTCAATAATTATTATCGGTAATTCCGGTAAAATTTCACTCGCAAAAATTACGAAATCGGAAAAACTATGTGGTGCCGGTGGTGGGGATCGAACCCACACGCCCTTCCAGGCACGCGATTTTGAGTCGCGGTCGTCTGCCAGTTCCGACACACCGGCATCGGAATGTTGTCACATTTTACTTTAAGCCTCGGTACTTGTCAATTCCAAAACAGCCATTTCCGGACGGGAACCGAGACGGATTGGAAGAAAAACGCAACCGAGTCCGCGGGAAATGTAGCCGCGGATTTTGCCCCAGCGAAAAACTCCCCGCGTTATACCCATTTTACAGAGGCGCTCTTGACGCAGAAAAGTGTATTCCAGACCGAAGGGAAGCCAAACCTGACCGCCGTGGAAATGACCGCTTAGAAAGTAGCCGACTTTACCCTGGGGCAGGCTGAGGATGAGATCCGGATTATGTTGCAGAACAATGCGCCGTTCGGGCGGTATATTCTGCTCTCGGCAAAGCTCAAGCTGCGGCTCGATTTTCAGTAAAGCATCAATATATTCGTAGTTCCGGGGAATGCCCCGGCGCAAATTACTCTGGTAGGCGATATTCTCTTTCCGACAGAAAGCGGTGCGCAGATCTTCCAGACCGATGAGAGCCCATTCACGATCCTTATTGTCCT